>NZ_JBFBJY010000064.1:0-51267 GCF_040702125.1 Kitasatospora sp. NPDC085895
CCACTGGCCCCACTGGTAGGCCAGCACCCAGATGTTCTTGGGCGCGAAGTAGAACAGCGTGGGCGCCACCGCGGCCTGGCCCATCCCGCTCTGCCTGGCCGTCGCCATGTCCGACCAGTTGGTGAACGGGCTGAACATCATCGACCCGTACGACGACCCCGACACGTTCGAGCCGTAGACCAGGTGCTTGCCGTTGTACACCACGTTCGTGAAGTCCTTCACCGCCGACCACCCGTTCGCCGGCTGCGCCAGCGCACCCGTGGAGGACCACCGGTACGTCGACGGAAGCGCGCACGTGCCGCCCGGCGCGGGCGTTGTCGGGGTGGGCGCCGGGGTGGACGACCCGGACGGCCTGAAGTTCCAGTGCTGGTTGGCGGCGCCCCAGGAGTCCCAGATCTGGACGGGGGTGCCGTTGGCGGTCTGGTTGCCGGGGGTTTCCAGTGCCCGGCCGCTGGCGACGTTGATGAGGGTGTAGGAGCCGTCGGCGTTCCGGGTGGCCTTCCAGTGCTGGTTGGCGCCGCCGTTGTTGTCCCAGACCAGCAGCTTGGTCCCGTTGCCGGTCTGGCCACCCGGTTCGTCCAGGACCCGGCCGCTGGCGAGGTTGGTCAGCGTGTAGGAGCCGTCGCGGTTCTTGGTGGCCTTCCACTGCTGGTTGGTGGCGCCGCCGGCGTCCCACACCTGGAGCGGGGTGCCGTTGCCGTTCTGTCCCGCGGGCTCGTCGAGAACACGTCCGGCGGCACCCACCGCGGAGAGCGTGTAGACGGTGCCGGAGTTGATGCCGTCGCCCGGCGTGCTGCCGCCGGCGCCGCCGAGGGCGGTGAGGACGGCGGTGTAGGCGGGCTTCTTGTTGCCGCTGCTGTCGAACAGCAGCGGGTTCTCGCCGCCGCGCCAGGAGTCCCTGTCGCGGATGCCCCACACCGTGATGCCGGTGCAGCGGGCGACGTCGAGGCAAGCCTGGACGGTGTCGGTGTAGGCGGTGGCGGAGGCCTGGGCGATGTCGAGTTCGGTGATCTGGACGTCCACGCCGAGCGCGGCGAAGTTGGACAGGGTGGTCCGGAAGCTCGCCGGCGGGCCGCCGGTACCGAAGTGGCTCTGGAATCCCACGCAGTCGATGGGAACGCCACGGGACTTGAAGTCCTTGACCATGCGGTAGACGCCCTGGGTCTTGGCGTCGGTCCAGTTCTCGATGTTGTAGTCGTTGTAGCAGAGCTTCGCCGAGGAGTCGGCGCTCCGGGCGGTGCGGAAGGCCTCCTCGATGAAGCCGTTGCCCAGCACGTTCTGGAACACCGAGCTGCGGTGCTGGCCGCTGCCGCCGTCGGCGAACGCCTCGTTGACCACGTCCCAGGCGTAGATCCTGCCCTTGTAGTGGGACATCTCCTGGGTGATGTGGTTGTCCATCACGCTGCGCAGGGTGTTGGCGTCAGTGATCGAGGAGACCCAGTTGGGCAGTTGGGAGTGCCAGACCAGGGTGTGGCCGCGCATCCGCTGGCCGTGCGCGGAGGCGTGGTTGACGATCGAGTCGGCGGCGCCGAAGGTGAACGACCCGCGGGAGGGCTCGACGGCGTCCCACTTCATCTCGTTCTCGGGGGTGACCATGGTGAATTCCCGGTCGAGAACGGTGGAGTACGTCGAGTCCCCGAGCCTGCCCGCGGCCACCGCCGTGCCGAAGTAGCGGCCACTACCGGCAGCTGCCCCGCCGAGGACGGTCGGCGTGCCGGCATTCGACGTGAATGCGGCCTGGGCGACCAGCGGTACGGCGGCACCCACGGCGGCGAGCACCACGGCGGCGGCGATCAGGCGGCGGGTTGCCGGACGGCGGCGATGAGAGCGGTTCTGATCTGGCAACGGCTTCTCCCTCTGGCGTAGTGGGCCCTGGTCTTGGCCACGGTTACCTGCCAGTTGCCGCCACGCACACAGAGGTTGCCGTGATCGGGAGAACTTTTTGTCGAGGCGGAGATCTGCGCGGCCCTCGTCCCGTCGGGGTGAAGCCGCCCCCGGACCGCGAGGGCGCCCCCGGCGTTCCCTGCCTCGGCGCGATGGCTGTCGTCCTTGGTATTCCGTCAGACGCGGCGGGGCCGCAGGCCGTTCGGCCTGCGGCCCCGCTCAGGGGGTCGGGATCAGGACGGGTCACCGTACTGGAGGCCGCGTCCGTTGGTGCCGATGTAGACGCGGCCGAAGGTGTCGGGGTCGCCGGTGATGATGCCGAGGCTGCCGATGGCGCCCCACTGGTGGGCGTCGTCGTTGACGCGGAGCCAGGTGGCGCCCTTGTCGGTGGAGCGGAAGACTCCGGTGACGTTCTTGACGGTGCCGATCAGGTACAGGGCCTGGTAGTCGGCGCCGGGTGCGGCCTTGCCGAAGCCGAGGGCCGAGGCGGACTGCACCGAGCCGAGCGGGGTGAAGGTGCGGCCGCCGTCGGTGGAGTGCAGCAGCCCCTTGCCGCCGCCGGAGATCCACAGGTCCCCGGCGATGCCGGGGACGGCCGTGAGCCGGCCGGAGGGCAGGTTGCCGGTCCGGGCGGTGAAGGTCGCGCCGCCGTCGGTGCTGGCGTAGAGGGTGCCGCCGGACAGGGAGTAGAAGGTGTTGCCGGAGGAGCGGTCGGCGACGACCTCGGCGTCGGTGCCCAGGCCGCTGACCTTCGACCAGCTCGAGCCCTTGTCGGTCGAGCGGTACGGGACCTGACCGTCCTCGGTCCAGACGATGGTGGAGCCGTCCGCCGCAAGCGCGACATGGCCCGTCTGGGAGCTGCTGACCGGCTCTGACTTGAAGCCGTTCCAGCTGCTGCCGCCGTCGGTGGAGTAGGCGCCGTCCTGCGCGCCGCCACGGCCGACGCGGACCATCATCGAGGGGTTGGACTGAGCGAAATCGATGTCGGTGCTGCTGCTCATCAAGGGGTTCTTCAGCCGTCCGGCGGGCACCTCGGTCAGGGAGTCGTGGCGGAAGCCGCCCTGGTCGCCCATGGAGGTGATGACGGTGGCGCCGCCGGGAGGGGCGATCGCGTCCGCCAGCGAGGTCTCCTCCAGCCCGCGGGCCCCGGAGGCCCAGTGGCTGGTGCCGCCGCCGTCGGAGGCGTTGGCGTCCTTGCTGCGCCAGATGCCGTTGCCGGTGCCGTACAGCGCGTGCCCGGAGTCGAAGGGATCGATGGCCAGCGCGGTCATCCAGTGC
Organism: Kitasatospora sp. NPDC085895; assembly: GCF_040702125.1. Taxonomy (NCBI): domain Bacteria; kingdom Bacillati; phylum Actinomycetota; class Actinomycetes; order Kitasatosporales; family Streptomycetaceae; genus Kitasatospora; species Kitasatospora sp. NPDC085895. The sequence goes on from NZ_JBFBJY010000064.1 coordinate 3,163, forward strand.
CCGGTGCCGGTACCGACGTAAGGAGCGCCGGAGGCGTCGCGCTGCGACTTGTCGGCCAGTGCCTTCCAGGTCGTGCCGCCGTCGGTGGTCCGGTAGACCTCGTCCTCGGGCCACCAGCGGTCGAGGGTGGTGACCATCACCGTGGACGGGTGCTGCGGGTCGACGGCCAGACCGGAGAACCCGTAACCGCCCTGGGAGGGGGAGATGTTCTTCCACGCGCCGCCGGACGGCGTGTACTTCCACACCGAGCCGGCCGTCGCGTCCATGGGGCCGATGCTGTTGCTGTAGGACAGGTACAGCGAGCCGTCACCGGAGACCACGCCGTGCTGCGGCATCTGGCCGGTGGGCTGCCCGGAGACGGCCTGCCAGGTGTTGCCGCCGTCGGTGGAGCGGTACAGGGAGGTGGACCTGTCGTTGACGCCGACGTAGACCGTGTTGCTGCCGGCCGGGCCGTGGGTCACGAAGGAGATGCCCGCGCCGCTGCTCGCCCCGTCCTTGACGGGGAACGAGGAGACCTGCCTCCATGTCGCGCCGTAGTCGGTGCTGCGCCACAGGCCGTTCTTGCGGGTGCCCAGCAGTAGGGTGCCGTGGTTCGCGGGGTCGATCACGAGCCGTTCGCCCGCCCCGCGGCCGGGTTCGTTGCCGCCCAGCTTGAACGGCAGATCGGTGCGCTGGAAGGTGCGGCCCCGGTCGGTGGAGCGCAGGATCGCGCCGTTGCCGGCCCACTCGTTGGTGTAGGTGCCCGTCGCGAGGTAGAGCCGGTCGGGGTCGACGGGGTCGGTGGCCAGCGCATCCACGCCCAGCAGGTTCCAGTCCTTCTCGCCCATCCAGTCGGTCAGCGGGATCCACTGCTCGGCCGCGGTGTCCCAACGGTACGCGCCGCCCATGTCGGTGCGCGCGTACAGCAGGCCCTTCTCCTTCTGGTTGAAGACCAGGCCGGTCACGTAACCGCCGCCCACGACCTGGGCGTTCTTCCACACGTACGACCCGGACCCGGTCTGCGCGCCGCCGCCGCTCTCCGCCACCTTCACCAGCTTCCACTGCTGGTTGGCGCCGCCCCAGCCGGGCCACTGGATGACCTGCGCGCCCCGGTCCGTGGAGCTTCCGGAGACGTCCAGGACCTGACCGCTCCTGCGGGAGGTGAAGGTGACGGCGTCGGAACCGCTCACGTCGTCGATCCGCCACTGCTGGGACGCTGAGGACCTGTCCGTCTGCTGCTCGGCAGCAGCCGCCTGGCCGGTCGAGTCGCCCGCTATGCCCAGCACCTTGCCGCTGTTGCGATTCACCAGCTCGTAGTAGCCGTCCCCGGTGGACTTCAGTCTCCACTGCTGGTTGGCGGTGTTCTGGTCGGTCCACTGCTGGATCCGGGTGCCGTCGGCGGTGGAGAAGGCGTTGACGTCCACCACCTGGCCGCTGCGTACCGAGACCAGCCTGTAGTAGGCGCCGCCGTCGACCGTCGCGGCCTGGGAGTCCTCGGGTGTGAACATGAAGTACGAGACGCCGGCGAGGGGCACACCGAGCGCCAGAGCGGTGGCGCTGAAACGACGGCGGTGACGCCCGCGGCGCCCGCGGATGGGGTTGCTCATGGGTGGACGTTCTCCTTGCGAACCGTGCACGAGGGAAAGGCGGATCGGGACACCGGAACGGGCCGGCTCCGCTTCCTTGTGGTCACAGGCTCCGCAAAGGGTTGCCGCGAGCCGGGAACTTCTTCGGGTCACCTCGTGGTCAGGTGTCGATCAGCGTCCGGGGTGACGTCGGCTCCACGGCTGAGCAGTCACCTCGGAGGCGGTGGCGCCGGGAAGCAGTGCTTCTCCGCAATGCTTCAGCCCGGAAGCAGCACATTCGCGGCCCGACGACGGAGCAGGGCCACCGCTGAGGAGATGTGCGCCGGTCAGGGATCGGAGGATGCGTGCCCTGACGGCTGCGGTGGGCGATCCCTCGGCTCCGACGCCCAACGGCGGAGCGCTGCCCCGGGAGGCCCCCTCCACCTCCCGGAGCAGCGCGGTCGGTACCGGTCTCAGTCCGCCAGCGGCAGGTAGACCCGGTTGCCCTGGGCGGCGAACTCCGCGGACTTCTCGGCCATGCCGGCCAGCGCCTCGGCGTCGTAGCCGGAGGCGACCGCGGTGGAGCCGTCGCCGTGCTCGTCGCGGATCTTCTGACTGATCTTCATCGAGCAGAACTTCGGCCCGCACATGGAGCAGAAGTGCGCGGTCTTGGCGGGCTCGGCGGGCAGCGTCTCGTCGTGGAAGTCGCGGGCGGTCTCGGGGTCGAGGGCCAGGTTGAACTGGTCCTCCCAGCGGAACTCGAAGCGCGCGTCGGAGAGCGCGTCGTCCCAGGCCTGGGCGCCGGGGTGGCCCTTGGCGAGGTCGGCCGCGTGGGCGGCGATCTTGTAGGTGATGACGCCGGTCTTCACGTCGTCCCGGTTGGGTAGGCCCAGGTGCTCCTTGGGCGTGACGTAGCAGAGCATGGCGGTGCCCCACCAGGCGATCATCGCGGCGCCGATGCCCGAGGTGATGTGGTCGTAGCCGGGCGCGACGTCCGTGGTGAGCGGGCCGAGGGTGTAGAAGGGCGCCTCGTCGCAGATCTCCTTCTGGAGGTCCATGTTCTCCTTGATCTTGTGCATCGGGACGTGGCCCGGGCCCTCGATCATCACCTGGACGTTGCGCTCGCGGGCGATCCGGCCGAGCTCGCCGAGCGTCTGCAGCTCCGCGAACTGGGCCTCGTCGTTGGCGTCCGCGATCGACCCCGGGCGCAGGCCGTCACCGAGCGAGAAGGTGACGTCGTACGCGGCGAGGATGTCGCAGAGCTCCTCGAAGTTGGTGTAGAGGAAGTTCTCCTCGTGGTGCGCCAGGCACCAGGCGGCCATGATCGAGCCGCCGCGGGAGACGATGCCGGTCTTGCGGCGGGCGGTCAGCGGCACGTAGCGCAGCAGCACGCCGGCGTGCACGGTCATGTAGTCGACGCCCTGCTCGCACTGCTCGACGACGGTGTCGCGGTAGACCTCCCAGCTGAGGTCCTCGGCCCGGCCGTCGACCTTCTCCAGCGCCTGGTAGAGCGGCACGGTGCCGATCGGCACGGGGGAGTTGCGCAGGATCCACTCGCGGGTGGTGTGGATGTTGCGGCCGGTCGAGAGGTCCATGACGGTGTCGGCGCCCCATCGGGTCGCCCAGGTCATCTTCTCGACCTCCTCCTCGATCGAGGAGGTGACCGCGGAGTTGCCGATGTTGGCGTTGATCTTCACCAGGAAGTTGGTGCCGATGATCGCCGGCTCGACCTCGGGGTGGTTCACGTTGACCGGGATGACGGCCCGGCCGCGGGCGACCTCGTCGCGGACGAACTCCGGGGCGAGCCCCTCGCGCAGCGCCACGAACTCCATCTCGGGCGTGATCACGCCCTGCTTGGCGTACGCGAGCTGGGTGACGGCGGCGCCGGCCCGGCCGCGCAGCGGGCGCCGCGGGCGGCCGGGGAAGACCGCGTCGAGGTTGCGGAGGTTCCCGCCGCGCGGCGAGGTGTGCTTGATGCCGTCGTCCTCGGGGCGGGCCTCGCGGCCCTCGTACTCCTCGACGTCGCCGCGCTGGCGGATCCAGGCGTCGCGCAGGGCGGGCAGGCCGCGCCGCACGTCGGGCTCGTAGGAGGGGTCGGTGTACGGGCCGGAGGTGTCGTACAGCGGGACGGTGCGGCCGTTGGTGAGGAGGACCTCCCGGTACGGCACCCGGAGGTCGGGGCGGCTGCCCTCGCGGTGGGCCTTGCGCCAGGCCGGGGTCGGGTAGCCGGTGGACGCGCTGCTGACGCCCCGGCCGGAGACAGACTGCGGCTGTGCTTCAAAGGTGGTCATGAGACCCTCTACTCCCTACGCCGGCATTACCCGGTCAGGTTCCTGCGGTCGGCGCAGCGGTCGGTCCGTGTACCGCGGACCTTTCAGCGCCCTCTCAGCCCGGTGCTCCGAGCTCCCGTTGGCTGCAGGCGGATGCCTGCAGCAAGACGTCAACACCGTAGCGGCAGCGTCGTGGCAGGTCCAGACGGGTTCCGGCCAGTGGACGGGCACGGCAGACTGGCCGGCATGGTGGGCAGCACAGGGCGGGTGACCGGGCGGACGGGGCCGGGGCTGGTGGGCGAGGTGATGGTGTTCGTCCCCGAACGGCACGGGACGGAGGCCTTCCTGGCGTATCCGGCGGTGCCGGGCGAGGAGCTGGCGGTGGGCACCCCGGTGGTGGTCGTGGAGTACCAGCCGCCGCGCACGGTGTACGTCGCGGCGGTCCTTTGACGGAATCTTGACGCACTCCTGGGCGAAACACGGCCGCCGGGCCCTTCCCCCGCGATCACGACAGGCGCAGAATCTCCTGCTGCCGCCGGCTACCGCGCCTTCCTGCACACCAGAGCGCAGCCACGGGACACCGGCGTGCCCTGAAGGGGGAATCAGCCGATGTTGATCGGCATCGCGGGGGCCGTCGCGGCTTCCATCGTCGTCCTGGTCGTGCTCTTCAAGCTCATGTGGCGGGTCGCCGAACCGAACGAGGCACTGATCATCTCCGGGTCCCGGCACCGCTCCGAAGGGGTCGCGGACGGGCTCGGATTCCGCATCGTCACCGGGCGCGGCACGCTGGTGCTGCCCGGTGTCCAGGTGGTGCGCCGGCTCTCGCTGGACCTCAACGAGGCCGAGCTGGACGTCGAGTGCGTGACGTCGCAGGGCATCCCGGTGCACGTCAAGGGTGTGGTGATCTTCAAGGTCGGCGACGACCCGGTGTCGATCGCCAATGCCGCCCGCCGCTTCCTCGACCAGCAGAAGATGATGGGCCACCGGGTCCACAACGTCTTCGCCGGCCATCTGCGGTCCATCGTCGGCGGGTTGACGGTCGAGGACATGATCCGCGACCGGGAGCGGATGACCGGGGAGACCCGGGCCGCGTCCGGCAGCGAGATGGAGAAGCTCGGCCTGATCATCGACTCGCTGCAGATCCAGGAGATCCTCGACCCGACCGGCTACATCACCAACCTGGCCGCCCCGCACGCCGCCGCGGTGCAGCGGGACGCCCGGATCGCGGCCGCGGAGGCGGACCGCCGGGCCACCGAGGCCGAGCAGGAGGCCTTCGCCCGCAAGGCCGAGGCCACCCGCAACTCCGGCATCCAGCAGGCCGGTTACCAGGCCGAGCTGGAGACGGCGCAGGCCCGGGCGTTCCAGGCCGGTCCGCTGGCGCAGGCCGCGGCCCGGCAGGAGGTCGTCGTCCAGGAGACCAAGGTGGCCGAGCTGGAGGCGGACCGCAAGGAGCAGCAGCTGCAGGCGGACGTCCGCAAGCCGGCCGACGCCCGGGCGTACGAGACCCGGACGAAGGCGCAGGCCGACCGCGACGCCCGGATCTCGGCGGCCGAGGCGCTGGCCCGGGAGACCGAGCTGAAGGCCGCGGCCGAGGCGAACCGGGTGAAGATCGCCGCCACCGCGGAGGCGGAGGCCACCAAGGCCCGCGGTCTGGCCGCGGCCGAGGCCACCCGGGCGACCGGCCAGGCCGAGGCGGCGGCCGCGGAGGCCAAGGGCCTGGCGGCGGCCGAGGCGGCCCGTGCGCTCGGTCTGGCCGAGGCGGAGGCGATCAAGGCGCGGGCGTCGGCCCTGGCGGAGAACCAGGAGGCGGTCGTCGCGCAGCAGTTGGCGGAGAACTGGCCGGAGATCGTCCGGGCCGGCGCGGAGGCCTTCGGCAACGTCGAGCACATGGTGCTGCTGAACGGCGCCGAGGGCATGGGCGAGATGATGGCCAAGGCGCTCACCATGGGCGGCACGGGTCTCGGTCTGGCCCGGCAGCTGCTCGCCGCGATGGGCCAGCAGCAGGCTCCGGCCGAGCCGGTGGCCGCCGCCGGGCGCGCGGTGAGCCACGCCATCCCCGTCCAGGAGGGCGCGGAGGGCTGAGCACGGCGGCAGCCCGCCCGGCCGCGGTGTGCGGCGGGGCGGGCTGCTGCGTGTCCGGGGGCGGGCGGGCCGGGTCAGGCCCGGTAGGCCTCGGCGAGGGCGGTGAAGACGGCCTTGGGGCGGCGGACGCCGTCCTCCAGGGCGACCGCGCCGTACGAGCCGAGGTCGAGGTCGTGGGCCGGGTCGTCGGGGCGGTGCGGGGCGCGGTAGCCGGCCCAGGTGAACCAGAAGGCGGCGTCCACGCCCTCCTCCTCGAAGACCGGCAGCAGCTCCTGCAGGTACCGCACCTGCTCCTGCTCGTCGCGGACGAGTCCGGCGCGGACGGCGGGCGGCTGCGCGGTGCGGTCGATCACGTCCCAGCCGAGGCCGCCGCGGTCGCCGGCACCGGCGTAGGTGCAGCAGCCGAACTCGGTGACGGCCACCGGCTTGCCGTGGGCGGAGTGGGCGCGCAGCTCGTCGCGGTAGCGGGCGGCGTTGTGGGCGTCCCGGTAGGCGTCGACGGCGACCAGGTCGAAGGGCGTCCAGTCGATCCGCTCCCAGACGCCGGAGGCATAGGTGATCCGGCCGCCGAACGCGGCGCGGCAGACGGCGGCGGTGTCGGCGAGGAAGGCGTCGAGGCGGGCGGTCGCGGCGGGCACGGCCTGCCGGGTCCCGGGGTGGAGGAGGGCGGCGATCCGCTCGCCGAGGTCGGCGCCGGGCAGGAACCCGTCGGCGAAGAGGGTGAGTTCGCAGCCGAGGACGAGGAGCACCTCGGCGCCGGCGGCCCGCAGCCGCTCGGCGCGGCGGGCGCAGTCCAGCAGGACGGGTCGCATGGCCCGCTCGTCCAGGCCGCAGGGGAAGGGCGCGAACCAGACCTCCAGGCCGTGCGCGGCGGCGTGCTCGGCGGCCAGGGCGATCCGCTCCAGGTCGGCACCGGTGATCCGGACGGCCGTGCAGTGCAGGTCCTCGGCGATGCTGCGCATCTCGGCACGGACCTCGGCCGGGTCGAAGTGCGGCCGGGAGGACCGCCCGTCGGGGGTGAAGCCGGTGTCGTAGTTGATGCCCTTGGCGCGCATGGCGGTCGGTCCCCGTGGTCGTGGTGCGGCTGGTGGTCGGGTGCTCGGTGCGGGTGGTCGGTCCCGGGTGTGCCCGGTGGGGCGTTCGGGTCACTCGGCGTCGGCGACGACCTGCTCGGCGATCCGCTCGGCGACCTTGTTGCCGGCGAGGATGCCGACGCCGATCGCGGCGACCAGGAAGACGGTGCCGAGCCAGGCCATGGTCTCCACCGGCAGGGTGTAGGCGCCGACGACCCGGGCGACGCACTCGGCGACCAGGACGGAGCCCCAGACGAGCGAGAAGGTGCGCTCCTGACGGCGGAAGGCGGCCGAGCCGGCGGCCAGCCGGTCCCAGGCGGCGTCCCGGGCGGCGATGCCCTTGACGATGAAGGGCTTGAGGCCGGCGGTCATCAGCGGGCGGCGGCCGAAGGCCGAGACGATGATCGAGATGCCGATGATGCTGCTGATCGCGCCGTCCTTGGCGAGCATCAGCCGCGGGTCGCCGCTGATCGCGGAGAGCGCGATGCCGGCGGTGTTGACCACCAGCATGAGCAGCGCGAGCCCGTTGAGGGTGCGCTCGCGGAGCAGTCCGGCGACGGTGCGGACGGCCGGGACGGCGCTGGAGAGCGCCAGCGAGGGCACCAGGCCGAGGCCGAGGGCGCTGTGCGCGGCGAAGTAGACGCCGAGCGGGACGGCGACGTCGACCGCGAGCGGCCTGAGCGCCGCCAGCTTGGTGGCGGTGGCCTCGCTGCGGCCGCTCTTCGCGGTCTGCTCGGCGTGCTCGGTCGTGTCGATCGCCGCGGTGGTGGTGATGGTGGCCATGGTGTCCGCTCCCCGTTGTCGGTGGTGCCCTGTTCCCGATGCATCGAGAATCCCGTGGACGGGGGGTCGCCCGGCAGTGTCGGCCGCACCGGGATCCGCATGACGGATGTCACGGCCGCGTCCCGGCAGGGAGGTCGGGGGGAACACCGGTCGGTCCTGAGTACGGGTACTCAGGCCGTGGGCGCCCGTGCCCCGGCAGCATGGCGGGCATGGACCTTCGATTCCCGAGCGTGGGCATCACCGCGGTGGGCGCCGGCCTGCCGGCCCGGGTGCTGACGTCGCAACAGCTCCAGGACGAGGTGGTGGCGGGCAGCGGGCTCCGGCTCCCCGAGCGGATGTTCGAGAAGGCCACGGGCATCGTGACCCGCCGCTTCGCCGCCGACGACGAGTACGCCTCCACGCTGGCCCTGACCGCCGCCCGGAACGCCCTCGACGGCGCCGGGTACGACCCGCTCGACATCGACCTGCTGGTGTACGCCTCCGCCACCCGGGACGTCTGCGAACCCGCCACCGCCCACCTGGTGCAGGCCGAACTCGGCTCCCGGGCGCACGCGTTCGACGTCTCCAACGCCTGCAACAGCTTCATCAACGGCATCGACGTGGCCCGCGCGATGATCCTCGCCGGACGGGCCCGGCGCGCCCTGGTGGTCACCGGTGAGACGCCCAGCCGGGCGATGCGCCGCGACCCGTCCGGTCTGGCCGACTTCCGGGACGGCTTCGCCGGCTACACCTTCGGCGACGCGGGTGCGGCCGTGGTCGTCGAGCCGGTCGAGCGCGGCGGGATCCTCGACGTGGAGACCGAGACGGCCTCCGAGCACTGGGCGGTCGGCGGGATACCCGGCGGCGGCTCGCGCCACCCGCGCGGCGACGAGTACAGCTACTTCCGGGGCGGCGGCAAGGAGTTGCGCGGCGTCTTCGAGAAGATCGGCGGCGACATCCTGACCCGGGTGGCGGCCCGCACCGGCCTCGGCTGGGACGCCTACGCCCGGGTGCTGGTGCACCAGGTGACGCTGCCCTACCTGGAGCGCTTCGTGGAGCTCACCGGGGTGCCGGAGGAGAAGCTGGTGCTGACCGTGCCCGAGCTGGGCAACGTGGCCAGCGCCACCCTCGGCGTCCAGCTCGACCGGATCCACGGCCGACTCGCCTCCGGCGACAAGGTGCTGATGGTCGGCCTCGGCGGTGGTGTCAGCCTGATGACGATGGTCTGGGAGGTGCCGTGACCACGCTCTGGGTGGTCGTCCCCGCGTACCGCGAGGAGACCCGGATCGGCGGCACCCTGCGCGCCCTGGCCGCGCAGCGGGACACCGACTTCACGCTGCTGGTGGTGGACAACGCCTCGGACGACCGGACGGTCGCCGTGGTCGAGGAGTTCGCCGCCGGGGCGCCCTTCCCGGTGCACGTCCTGGTGGAGCCGGAGAAGGGCGTCGGCTGCGCCGTCGACACCGGGTTCCGGCACGCCATCGCGCACGGCGCCGCCCTGCTCGCCCGCACCGACGCCGACTGCCTGCCGGAGCCCGGCTGGACGGCCGCCGCCCGCGCCGGGATGCTCGCCTCCCGCGGCCTGGTCTGCGGTCACATCACCGCCCGGCGCGACGAGCACGGGCCGGTCGGCCGCCGGGTGTTCCGGGCCCTGGTGGTGACGGGTGCCTTCTTCGGCCGGATCCGTCCCGCGCACCACCGCCGGCACGGCTTCCTGGTGCCCTACCGGATGCACGCGGGCAACAACATGGCGATCACCGCGGCCCTGTACGAGGCGGTCGGCGGGATGCCGCGCCGGCCCTCGCCGACCGACCGCACCTTCATCAACCGGGTCCGCCGGCACACCACCGCGATCGTGCAGCAGCGCGACATGGTGGTGCAGAACTCCACCCGCCGGATCCGCGCCTACGGCGTCCTCGGCACCGCCCGCTGGTACCTGGAGCGGGGCAGCGGCGGCCGCTCCGTCGACCCCCGATGAAGGAGCCGGACGTGCTCGACCACCTCAGCCGGGTGCTGCGCGAAGGCGCGGACCGCCCGGCCGTCCTCGGCTGCACCCGCAGCGGCTCCGTCCGGGTGCGGGCCCGCTGCGGCGAGATCGCCGACCTCGCCGACCGGTACGCCGCCGCGCTGCACCACGGCCACGGGCTGACCGCCGGGGACACCCTCGGTGTCGCCGTCCGGCCCGGGCCGCGCGCCCTGGCCCTGATGCTCGCCGCGCACCGGCTCGGCCTGCGCGCCGCCGTCCTCGACCCGTCCGCCGGTCCCGACGTGCTGGTCGCCCGCCTCGAACTGGCCCGCCCCGCCCTGGTCGTCGCCGACGCCGCCGCGCAGGCCGTGGCCGGCTGGGCCCGCGGCCTCGCCCGCCGCGCCTCGCTGGAACTGCCCCGGCTGGACGCGCTCGGCCCGGTCGCCACCGCCGGTCCGCGCCGCCCCGGCTGCGCCCCCGCCCTGCGCTCCACCGGCGGACGCCCGCCCGCCGGCTACGACGGGGACGGCGACGCCGTGATCGTCTTCACCTCCGGCACCACCTCGGCGCCGCGGGCCGTGGTGCACACCCGCGCCTCGGTCGCCGCCGGGATGCGGGCCGTCGCCGGGCTGGTCCGCCCGCAGGCCGGGCAGGCCGTGCTCGGCGGCACCTTCTTCGTCCTGGTGCCCTCGCTGGCGGCCGGTGCCACCGTCGCCCTGCCGGCCCGCTCGCCGAAGGTGCTCGGCCGGCAGGTCCGCCGCCTGGAACCCTCCGAGACCTATCTGACGCCGCCGCAGCTGCGCGGCCTCGACCACCTCACCGGCCGGGTCTGGACGGGCTCCGCCCCCGCCTCCGCCGAGCTGCTGCGCCGCGCCAAGCAGGCCGGCGCCACCGAGGCCTGGGGCGTGTACGCGCTCACCGAGCTGTTCCCGGCCGCGGCCGTCGAGGAGGCCGAGAAGTCCGCCTTCGACGGCGACGGCGACCTGCTCGGCCACCCGCTGCCCGGCGTCACCACCCGGCTCGCCGACGGCGGCGAACTGCTGCTCTCCGGGGCCGCCGCCCGCGACCGCTACCTCGGCGAACCCCCCGACCCGTGGGTGCGCACCGGCGACCGCGCCCGTCCGGACGCCGACGGCCGGATCGTGCTCGCCGGCCGTTGCAAGGACATGGTGCTGCGCCGCGCCGAGAACATCTACCCGGGCCTGTACGAGCCCGCCCTGCACCTGCCCGGTGTCGAACTCGCCCTGCTGGTGGGCGTGCCCGCCGGGGACGGCGACGAGCGGCTGGTCGCCCTCGTCCAGCCGCGCCGGGGCACCGACCCGCGGCGGCTGCGGGCCGACCTGGAGCGCCCGCTCGCCCGGATGGGCAGTGCCCGCCCCGACGCCGTGCTGCTCGGCGAGGTGCCGCTGGCCGGCCGCTCCCGCAAGCCCGACCGGGCCGCCGCCGCCCGGCTGTGCGCCCGCGAGCTGGCCCGGTGACCGGGGACACGGCCGCCCGGGCCCGCACCCACCGCACCGCCCGGCGGCTCGACCGCAGGGTCTACCTGGGCTCCCACCCGGTGCTGTTCACGCTGCTCGCGGCCACCCGGCGCCGCCCGGTGCTGCGCCTCGGCCGCACCGTGCTGGTGCACGGCGCCGAGGCGTACCGCGAGGTGCTCACCCGGGTCCCGCTGGACCGCACCGCCGAGGGCACCACCGGCGGCGCCGCCGCCCGGCGGACCGACGGCGGACTGCTCTTCGACCAGGACGGCGGCGAGCACCGGGCCGCCCGCCGCGACCTCACCGAACTGCTCGGGGCGAAGGGCACCGAACGGCTCCGCCCGGTCTGGCAGACCGTCCTCGACCGCCGCCTGGGCGAACTCACCGGCACGATCGACCTGGTGGACGTCGTCCGGGAGGTCGCCGGGGCCACCGCCGCCGCGCTCACCGGCTCCGGCGCCGATCCGCTGCAGCTCGCCCGGGCCTGCGCCGACGCAGCCGCCGAGGCCGCCCGGGAGCACCTGCCGGGCCTGCCCCGGCGCACCTCCACGACGGCCGCCGAGCACCTCAACTCCCTCCTGCCGCACGGCCGGGACGCCATGCTCGCGGTCGCCGCGGTCAACACCACGACCGCCGCGCTGCCCAGGGCCGCCGCCTGGTGCGCCCGGGCCGGCCTGTGGGACGAGATCTCGCCCGAACTCGCCGTCGAGCTGCTCCGGTTGACGGCCCCTTCCCCGCTGCTGCCGCGGGTCGCCGCCGGCGACGGCACCGCGGGCGGCTGCCCGATCGGCCGCGGCGACCGGCTCGTCCTGGTCGCCCGGCACGCGGCCGGCGCCCACCGCACCGGGCCCGCCGACCCGCAGGCCGCCCAGGCGGTCTTCGGCGCGGGCCCGCACGCCTGTCCCGGCGCCCGGCTCGCCCGCGCCCAGCTCACCGACTTCCTGGCCGCGCTGGCCCCGTACCGGCCGGTCGTCGTCCGGGCCTCGGTGGACCGGCGCGCCGCCCTGCCCGGCTACTCCTCGCTGCTCGTACGGAAGGGCTGACCGCATGCTCCGGATCGCCGTGACCGGCGCCAGCGGCTTCTGCGGCTCGTACGTCGCCCGGGCGGCCGCGGCCGGCGGCGCCGAGGTGCGCTGCCTGGGCCGCCGCCCCGGCCCGGTCGGCCGCCACGTCCGCTGGGACGCCGCCGCCGAGGTCCCCGACCTGGCCGGCGCGGACCTGGTGGTGCACTGCGCCGCCGCCGTCGGCGACCACCCGCCGGGCTCGTCCGCCGAGGCCGAGCAGCACGCCGTCAACGTGGACGGCACCGCCCGGCTGCTGGAGGCCGCGGCCGGTCGGCCCGTGGTGTTCGTCTCCAGCGCCAGCGTCTACGACCCGCGCGCCGACCGCGCCCTGGTCCGGGAGGACCACCCCACCGCCGGCGGCCACCGCAACGCCTACGGCCGTACCAAGGCCGCCGCCGACCGGCTGGCCCTGACGGCGGGCGCCGTGGTGCTGCGGCCGCGCGCCGTCTACGGGCCGGGCGATCCGCACCTGGTGCCGCGTCTGCTGGAGCGGGTCCGCCGCGGCCTCCTGCTGCTGCCCGGCCCGGACGTGCCGCTCAGCCTGACGGCCGTGCAGAACCTGGCCGACGCCTGCCTGGCCGCCGTCGACTGGGCGCCGGGCGCGTACAACATCGCCGACGCCCGGCCGTACCGCCGCGACGCCGCCGTCCGCGCGGTGCTCGCCGGGCTGGGCGTCCGGGTGCGGATCGGCCACGTGCCGACCGCCGCCGCCGAGTTCGCGGCCCGCCGCGGCCTGCTGCCCGGGCTCACCCCGTACGCCGTGGACCAGCTCGCCCGGCCCGTGGTGCTGGACACCGCGAAGGCCGCCGGCCGGGGCTTTCGGCCGCGGTGGGAGCTGGCCTCCGCACTCGCGGCCTGACGCGCCCGGGCCCCGGACACCGTGGGGTGTCCGGGGCCCGGGGGGCTGTCCGGCTCAGCTCTTGGCGGCCTTCTTGACCAGGATCACCACCGCGGCGCCGAGGCCGACGACCAGCAGGACCTTGATCAGGAATCCGATCAGCGAGCTGACCACGCCGACCACGAACCAGATCAGGTTCCAGGCCAGGATCAGCACCAGGATCGGGACGACGATGTTGCGCACCCACGAGGGCAGCGACTTCCAGAGCTCGGCCATGTCCGTTCCTTCTCTCCCCTCGGGCTCGGCGCCGGTCCGTCCGCCGCTTTCCCGCTCGCTTCCGATGCTTCGATCGTAGGCGGCCCCGGGACGCCGATCGAGGGCCGGCGGCCCGGAGAGAACCCGGAGATCCCCCCGAGGCCGACCACCGGGTCATCCCTCACTGAGCCGTCAGACCGGCCAGGTCTCGCCCCGCCAGGCCGCGTCCCAGAACATCCACTCGTAGCGCGAGGTGGTGCTGAAGTGCCGTACCGCCCGGCGCCGTTCGGCCGGGGAGATCTCCTCGCCGAGCCGGTCGGTGAGGTCGAGCACCCGCCGGACGACCGACTGGAAGGCCTCGTCGCCGTAGGTGGCGATCCACTTGGCGTAGAGCGGGTCGGGGGAGGACTTCGCCAGCAGCTCCTCGCCGACCCGGGCGTAGATCCAGTAGCAGGGCAGCACCGCGGCGACCGCCTCGGCGAAGGAGCCGCCGTGCACGGTGGCCAGCAGGTAGCTGGTGTAGGCGAGGGTGGTGGGCAGCACCGGTTCGGCGGCGGCCTGCTCGGCGCTCTCGCCGAAGGCGGTGAGGAACGCGCCGTGCATCTCCTGCTCGGCGGCGAGCGCGCCCACCGCGTCGTCGGCGAAGGCCCGCACGTCGGCCTCGTGCGGCGCCCTGGCGGCGCAGACGGCCAGGGCCCGGGCGTAGTCGCGCAGGTAGTGCGAGTCCTGCACCACGAAGTGGCGGAAGGCATGCCGGGGGAGGGTGCCGTCGGTGAGGCCGGCCAGGAAGGGGTGGGCCAGGATCTCGTCGTAGACCGGCTCGATCGCCGACCAGAGTTCGTCGGTCAGGGCCACTGCTCTCGCTCCTCGTGTCGGGTGGTCGCGCCCGGCCGACCCTATCCGGCGGAGGTCAGTCCTCGGGCGGCGAGAAGATCACCAGGACGCGCAGCTCCTCGGTGATGTGGTGGAAGCGGTGCGGCACCCCGGCCGGCACGTAGACGACGCTGCCGCGGCCCACGGTGGCGGTCTCCCGGCCGACGGTGATCTCGGCCCGGCCGCTGATCACCTGGTAGATCTCGTCCTGGGCGTGCGGGGCCTGGGTGTCGGTCTCGCCGGGGGCGAGCGCGTACAGGCCGGCGGACATGTTCCGCTCCTTGAGGAACTGCAGGTAGGAGCCCTGGTGGGCGGCCCGTTCCGCGTCCAGCTCGTCCAGCCGGAAGACCTTCATCGCGCGCTGCTCCTCTCCTGGTCGGGGACCATTCAACACCCGGACGGGCTCCGGCCCGGCACCCGCGCGGGTACCGGGCCGGAGGGTGCGCACGCGTCAGGCGCGGTGGGAACCGGCGTTGCGGCGGCGCAGCACGACGAGCGTGCCGACGCCGAGCGCCAGCACACCGGCGCCGGTGGCGGCGATCACGCCGGCGTGGTCGCCGCCACCGGTGTTGGCGAGGCGGTCGCCGGCCTTCGCCTTGGCCTTGGTGACCGTGGCGGTGGAGGGCTTCTTGGTCGGCACCACGCCGCCCGGCTTCACGGTCGGCTTGTGGGTCGGCTTGGTGGTGGGCTTACCGCTCGGCTTGGCCGAACCGCTGGGCTTGGCCGAACCGCTCGGCTTCGCCGAGGCGGAGGCCGACGCGGAGGCGGAGGCGGAGGCGGAGGCGGAGGTGCTCGGCTGGGCCGAGGCGGAGGAACCGCCGCCGGCCGCGACGATGGCGAACTCCTGGGGCTCACCGATGACGGTGTTGCCTGCCTCGGCCTCCTCGTCGTCCAGCGCGAAGAGGACGGCGAGGGACTGCGCGACGGCCGCACCCGGCTTGGCGGCGGCGCCCAGGCTCAGGCGGACGTCGATGTCCAGGGTCTCACCCGCACCGACGAACAGGAAGGAGTCCTCGTCCGGGCCCTCCTCGCCGAGCTGACCCAGGATGACCGCGACGCTGCCGTCCTCGCCGCCCTCGACGGACGCGCTCAGCCACTTGCCGCTGTCGGGGTGCTTGTACTGGGCCTTCACCTGGCCCTCGGTCAGACCGTTCTCGGCGCCGAAGACGACGGCCGGGATGAGCAGCGCGTCGCCGCCAGCGTTGTTGATCTCCTCGGTGAAGGTGACCTCGGTGCCGCCGGCGGTGACCTGGGCGGGGAAGTTCTTCAGCGTCACGCTGCCGCCCGCCTTGGCGGCGGCATGGGCGATGCCCGGCGCGACGGGGGCGGCCAGGGCGGCCGGGGCGGCGAGGACGGCCGCACCGGTGACGAGCGTCGTGGCGGCGGATATCGCCAGGGCACGGCGCAGCTTCATGGAAACCTCACAGGTCTGCCGGCACACCCGGTGTGCCGGCACGGGGGAGTGTCATGAGGGCGGCATCCGTGGATGCCGCGGACCCGCGGTGTTCCGCAAGATCGGAGCCGGATCGTATCCACATGAATAAGTGCTGGATAAGACCGGGGTGCCCACTGGGGGTTCGCACGCCCTCCACCGCTTCAGCACGCCGTGTACACGACATGCACGCCCCGGAGGGCTCTCCGCCGACGTATCGTCAGCACAGGCTCCGACCTGCGGAGATGAACCACGGGACACGGGATGGCCGAGGCCGCTCCGGACGGGCGCGCATCGACGCACAGGCGGGGAACCCCCGCACCCCACCTCCGTCAGGACGTGACGGAAACCACGTCCCGGTCAACGGGCGGGCGCACGTCCCGGGACCGGTACGGCTCGAGGACGTGGCCGCCGGGAGCTTCCCAGCGGGCGGGCGGCCTGCCACCATCCGGTGCCATGAAGAGTTTCGTGATCAAAACGCTCATCAACGCGGCGGCGATCTGGGTCGCCGCCTGGATCGTCGACGGGATCACCCTCTCGGACGGGAGCTGGGGCCACCAGGCGCTGACCGTGATCGCGGTGGCGCTGGTCTTCGGCGTGGTCAACTTCCTGATCAAGCCGTTCGTGAAGCTGCTCTCGCTGCCGCTGTTCGTGCTCACGCTCGGCCTGATCACCTTCGTGATCAACGCGCTGATGCTGTGGCTGACGTCCTGGGCGTCCGACAAGATCGGCCTGGACTTCCACGTCTCGGGCTTCTGGTCGGCGCTGCTCGGCGCCCTGATCATCAGCGTGGTCTCGTGGGGCCTCGACCTGGCCCTGGGGGACGACGACTGAACCGCCGGGCGGGGCGTCAGCCCGCGTTCTCGCAGCCGCCGCTGAGGATCAGGTCGAGCTGGGCCTCCAGTTCGACCTCGCTCTCCTCCTGGCCCATCGGCACCAGCCGGTCGGTGCGGGCGAGGAAGGCGATCAGCGGCGGGGCGGGGGCGTGCAGGGTGGCGTCGCCGTCGGGCGAGCGCAGCACCACGCCGATCTCGGTGAGGTCCTCGCCGATCGGGTGGATGTGGACGTCCCCCTCGCCGGCGGGCCGGCTGATGCCGTCGACCAGCAGCTCGCGGGCGAAGTACCAGGTGACCGGGGTGTCCCCGGGCAGGTGGAAGGTGAAGCGGACCGCGTACGGGTCGTCGGTGTCGTAACCGAGGTCGACGGCGATGCCGACGGAGAGCTCGGCGCCCGCCACGAGGTTCATCACCACGTGGCCCTGGACTGTGCTGCTGTGCATGCCGCGCTACCTCCGCGATCCGTTGGTGTCGCCTGCCCCGGCTGGCGGCCATTGCAGCACAGGGACCACCCCGCTTCAATGATTACAGCGGGTGAAGACGCCAAATGAGCTTCAATTCGAAGGCCAAAGCCTATTCGAATCTTAGCGATCGACCACATCTCTCGGGGCGGCCTTCGAATGGAAGATCCAATACCGTGACCGCCCGGTCCTGCTCGAACACGCAGCGGCACGCCGAATCATCCGTTCGGCCCAACGTTTTCCCCCTGTTCGCCCATGTGTGCGAGTTTCATTCCCCCCGGCGCGCGGGAGAATCCCGCACAACCCCCGTGTCTCCGGAGGTGGCCATGGCCGTCCCCGTCCGCCCCGTCGTCAAGCGCACCGCGCGGGCGATCCTGCTGGAGGACGACCCCGGCGATCCGCACGCGCCCGCCACCATCGTGCTGATCCGGCGCGTCCGGCCGGGCGCGGCGCACCCGTACTGGATCACCCCCGGCGGCGGCGTGGAGCCGGAGGACCGCTCGGTCGTCGACGCCCTGCACCGCGAACTGGACGAGGAGCTCGGCGCCAAGGCCGTCGACGTGGTGCCCGCCTTCGTCGACACCGTCGCCCACTCCCACCACGACGACGGCACCCCCGCCCACCCGCACGGGGTGAAGGTCCAGCACTTCTTCGTCTGCCGGCTGGCCTCCATGGACCTCTCCCGGCGGCACGGCCCCGAACTGGAGGACCCGAACGGCGAGTACGAGATCGTCCGGCTGCCGTTCACCCGCGAGGGGGTCACCTCGGTCAACGTCGTGCCGCCGAGCCTGCGCGCCTA
Source organism: Kitasatospora sp. NPDC085895 (assembly GCF_040702125.1). Classification (NCBI taxonomy): domain Bacteria; kingdom Bacillati; phylum Actinomycetota; class Actinomycetes; order Kitasatosporales; family Streptomycetaceae; genus Kitasatospora; species Kitasatospora sp. NPDC085895. The sequence continues at coordinate 20,896 of NZ_JBFBJY010000064.1, forward strand.
CCTGGCGGCCAACATCGAGGGCGTCCGCGCCCTGCTCGCCCGCGACCTGGCCTGAGCCGGACCGGGCCCGCCGGGCGCCCGGGCGGGCCTCCCGCCCGCGGCTCACCCGGCGGGCTGCTCGGCCGCGAGGTCGTGGTGGATCCGGTCCTGCGCGACCCCGGCCCGCAGCAGCACCCCGACGGCCCGGCGCACCATCGCCGCGGGCCCGCTCACGAAGGCGTCGTGGCCGTGCCAGGGCGCGTACCGGGAGACCACCTCGGGCAGCAGGCCGACCACCGCCTCTCCGGGCGCCGTGCCCGGCGACTCGACCACCGGGTGCACCTTCAGCCAGGGGTGCCTCCGGTCGAGCCGGCGCAGTTCCTCCAGGGCGTAGAGCTCGGGCAGGCTGCGGGCGCCGTAGAAGACCTCGACCGAGCGGCCGTTCACGCCGTACTCGGCGACCTCCTCCACCAGCGCGGCGAGCGGGGCGATCCCGGTGCCGCCACCCAGGCAGAGCAGATCCGCACCACGGGCGTGGTCGACGACCATCCCGCCCGTCGCCGGGCCCAGCCGCAGCACGTCCCCGGGCGCCGCCCGGCCGACCAGGGCGGTGCTCACCCAGCCCGCCTGCACGCCCTTGACGTGGAAGGTCAGCAGTCCGTCCGGGCGCGGCGCCCCGGCCAGCGAGTAGGGCCGCCAGACCCGCGGCCACCAGGGCGTCTCCACCGCCGCGTACTGGCCTGCACGGAACGGGTAGGGCTGGTCGGGCCGGACGGTGAGCACCGCGACGTCACCGGCCCGACGCTCGTGCGAGACGACCTCGGCGTGCCACCAGGCGGGCGCGGTGCGGGCGGACTCCTCAGCCGCCTCGATCATGATCCCGGAGACCAGCCGGTACACCCGGCGCCAGGCCAGCTCCGTCTCGCCGTCCCAGCGGTCGCCGGAGTACTTGGCGAGCGCGGCCACCAGGCACTCCCCCACCGGCGCGTAGTGCGCGGTCCGCACGCCGTACTTGCGGTGGGCGCGGCCGAGCCCGGTGAGGTACTCGGTGAGCTTCGCCGGCTCCCCGGCGCTGCGGGCGGCCGTCGTCAGCGCCCGGAACAACCGGTCGCGCTGCACGTCCATGGCGGCCGGGAAGAGCGCCCGGACCTCCGGGTGGTGGAGGAAGATCAGCGCGTAGAAGTGCGCGGTGGCACGGTCGGCGACCGGTTCGACGGCCGCCAGGCTGTCCCGGATCAGGGCGAGGTCGCGCAGGGTGGGCGGCAGCTCGGCCTCCGGGGACGCGATCCCCGGCAGCTGCCCGGGCGGCGGGACGGGGAGCGGTGCGCCCTCCGTCCAGGCCCGGCTCCAGTGGTCGCCGGGGCCGGACCGGTTGAGGGCGGGGGCGCCGGTGAACCGCGGTGCGGGCGGCGGCCCGGCCGGGGCGTCCGGGCCCGCGTCCGGGCGGCCGGGCGCCGGAATGCGCGGCGGCACCGCGGGCGGCGCCGGAACGGCGGGCAGGGCCGGCCGGGGCGCCGGACCGGGCTCGGCGGGGCCGGCCGAAGCGGACGGGAGCGCGGCGGGCGGGGCCGCCGGGGCGGGCGCCACGGGGACGGGCAGGGTGTCGGCCGTGGAGCCCGGGACGGCGGGGGTGGGGGCGGTGGATTCGGCCGGGGCCAGCCCCGGAACGGCGGACGGTCCGGCGGAGCCCGAGCCTGCTCTGACCCGCAGCGGACGTGCCCTCAATGCGACATGACGAGTACCCAAGAGAATCGTTTCGCTTCCGGTCGCCCTGCAGCCACGCGGCTGGCTTCTCTCTGCTGACGCCCTCAGCAGACTGGCACGGCCCGGATGCTCGTCCCACGAATCAACGGAACCCCGGACACACGACCGCGGGACGCGCTAGTCTCGCGCAACTCGCGCCCCCCGTCCCCCGGTGCGCGCCCGGGCGCCCGTGACCGGGCGCCCGCGGGACGTCGAGCGCCCTCCTGCATCCGCGCGCCGGGAACGCCGACGGGCCGGGCCCCGACAGGAGCCCGGCCCGGTGCGGGTCGGAGGCGATGCGCCGACGGACGGCGAACGGCTACAGCGTGCGCAGCAGCAGTCCCGGCTGCTCGACGCAGTCCGCGACGAAGCGCAGGAAGCCGCCGGCCGTACCGCCGTCGCAGACCCGGTGGTCGAAGGTGAACGACAGCTGGGTGACCTGCCGGACGGCGAGCTCGCCCTCGTGCACCCACGGCTTCGGCGTGATCCGGCCGACGCCGAGCATCGCCGCCTCCGGATGGTTGAGGATCGGCGTGGAGCCGTCCACCCCGAAGACCCCGTAGTTGTTCAGGGTGAAGGTGCCGCCGGTGAGTTCGGCCGGGGTGAGCGAACCGGCCCGGGCCGACTCGGTGAGCCGGGCGAGCTCGGCGGTGAGCTTCTCGGTGCCGAGCAGGTGGGCGTCGCGGACCACCGGGACGACCAGACCGCGGTCGCTCTGCGCGGCGAAGCCGAGGTGCACCACCCGGTGCCGGAGGATCTGCGAACCGTCCGGCGAGACGCTGGAGTTCAACTCGGGGAAGCGCTCCAGCGCGGCCGTGCAGATCCGGGCGAGCAGCGCCAGCACGCTGACCTTGGGGCCGGGGGCACGGTTCAACTGGGCGCGCAGTGCCATCAGTTCGGTGGCGTCGACGTCCACCCAGCAGGTGGCGGCCGGGATCTCCCGGTGGCTGCGGCCGAGCTTCTCGGCGATGGTGCGCCGCAGACCGCGCAGCGGGATCACCTCGGCGTCCCGGTCGGCCGGTGCCGCGGCCGGCACGGCCGCGGCGGGCGCGGCCGCGGCGGTGTCCACCGCACGCTGGACGTCCGCACGCATGATGAGCCCGTTCGGACCGCTGCCGGCCAGGGCGGCCAGGTCGATGCCGTGGTCCCGGGCCATCCGGCGCACCAGCGGCGAGATCACCGGCACCACGGCCGGGACGGCCGCCGCGACCGGTGCCGGGGCGGCCGGAACGGCCACCGGGACGGGAGCGGGCGCCTGGACGGCCGCGGACGCGGCGGCCCGGACCCGGGCCCGGCGGCTGCCGCGCGACTCGGCGACGCCGTAGCCGACCAGCGGGCGCTCCACCGGCTCGCCGGGGCCGCCCGCGGGCGCCGCGGCGGAGTCCGCCGCACCGGTGCCGCCGCTGCCGGAGACCGCGACGGTCACCAGCGGGGCGCCGACCGGCACCTCCTCGCCGACCTCGCCGAACAGGGCGGTGACCACGCCGCCGTACGGGCAGGGCACCTCCACCACGGCCTTGGCGGTCTCCACCTCGACCACCGGCTGGTCGACGGCGATGACCTCACCGACCTCGACCATCCACCGCACGACCTCGGCCCCGGTGAGACCCTCGCCGAGGTCGGGCAGGGTGAACTCGCGGACGACGGGCATCACAGTCACTCCTCCCACTGCAGCCGGGCGACCGCGTCCAGGATCCGGTCCACCCCGGGCAGGTGGTGGTGCTCCAGCATCGGCGCCGGGTAGGGGATGTCGAAGCCGCTGACCCGCAGCACGGGGGCGGCCAGGTGGTGGAAGCACTTCTCGGTGAGCCGGGCGGCGATCTCCGCGCCCGGGCCGGCGAAGCCGGTGGCCTCGTGGACGACGACGGCGCGGCCGACCGACCGGACGACCTCGCAGGCGGTCTCCTCGTCGAAGGGGACGAGCGAACGCAGGTCGAGCACCGCGAGGTCCCAGCCCTCGGCCTTGGCGGCCTCCGCGGCCTCCAGGCAGACCGGCAGCGAGGGACCGTAGGTGATCAGCACGGCGGAGCGGCCGGTGCGGCGCAGCACGGCCTTGCCGATCGGCTCGACGGGCGCCGCCGGGTCCCACTCTGACTTGCCCCAGTAGAGCCGCTTGGGCTCCAGGAAGACGACCGGGTCGTCGGAGGCGATGGCCTCGCGGAGCAGGCCGTAGGCGTCGTGGACGGTGGCCGGGGTGACCACGTGCAGACCGGGGGTCTGGACGTAGTACGCCTCGGAGGAGTCGCTGTGGTGCTCGACGCCGCCGATGCCGCCGCCGTAGGGGACGCGGACGGTGATCGGCAGCGGCAGCTTGCCTGCGGTGCGGTTGCGCATCTTGGCGACGTGCGAGAACAGCTGCTCCAGCGCCGGGTAGGCGAAGGCGTCGAACTGCATCTCCACGACCGGGCGCAGGCCGTACATGGCCATGCCGACCGCGGTGCCGAGGATGCCGGCCTCGGCGAGCGGGGTGTCCAGGCAGCGGTCCGGGCCGAACTCGGCGGTCAGGCCGTCGGTGATCCGGAAGACGCCGCCGAGCCTGCCGACGTCCTCGCCCATGACGTGCACGGTCGGGTCGGCCTGCATGGCGTCGCGCAGGGCCGCGTTGAGCGCCTGCGCCATGGTGCTGGTGCGGGCGGAGACAACTGTCGTCATCAGTGGTGCACCTCGGCCTCGGCGGCCAGTTCGGCGGCGAGCTGGGCGGCCTGCTCGCGCAGCTGCGGCGTGGGCTCGGCGTAGACGTGGGCGAAGAGCGACATCGGGTCGAGCTGCGGGTCCTCGTGGAACTCGGCGCGCATCCGGGCGGCCAGCGCCTCGGCCTCGTCGGCGGCCTCCTGGACGAGGGTGTCGTCGAGGAGGCCGAGCGGACGCAGGTGGCGTTCCATCAGCAGGATCGGGTCGTGCTCGCGCCAGGCGGCGACCTCGTCGTCCGTCCGGTAGCGGGTGGCGTCGTCGGCGTTGGTGTGCGCCTCGACGCGGTAGGTGAGCGCCTCGACGAGGGTCGGGCCGCCGCCGCCCCGGGCCCGCTCGAACGCCTCGGTGAGGACGGCGTGCACGGCGGGGGCGTCGTTGCCGTCGACCAGTCGGCCCGGCATGCCGTAGCCGACCGCCTTGTGGGCCAGGGTCGGGGCGGCGGACTGCTGGGTGAGCGGGACGGAGATCGCGTAGCCGTTGTTCTGGACGAGGAACACGACCGGGGCGTTCAGCACCGCGGCGAAGTTCAGCGCCTCGTGGAAGTCGCCCTCGCTGGTGCCGCCGTCGCCGAGCATGGCCAGCGCGACGACCGGGTCGCCGGCCAGCCGGGCCGCGTGGGCGAGGCCCACCGCGTGCGGGGCCTGGGTGGCGAGCGGGGTGGAGAGCGGGGCGGTGCGGGTGGCGCGCGGGTCGTAGCCGGTGTGGGCGTTGCCGCGCAGCAGGGTGAGGGCCTCCAGCGGGTCCACGCCGCGGGCGACCACGGCGAGGGTGTCGCGGTAGCTGGGGAACAGCCAGTCCTGCTCGCGCAGCGCCATCGCGGCCGCGACCTCACAGGCCTCCTGGCCGGTGGTGGCCGGGTAGACGGCGAGGCGGCCCTGCTTGGTGAGGGTGGTGGCCTGCTGGTTGTAGCGGCGGCCGACGACCAGGCGCCGGTACAGCTCGCGCAGCAGGGCCGGGTCGGTCTTCTCCAGTGCCGGGGTGCCCAGGACACGGAAGGGGGAGTCGTCCGGCAGCAGCGGGGCGGGGTCGGTCCGCGGGGCGGTGGCACCGGGCAGCCAGCCGGGTACGGCGGCTGTCTGGTGTCGGTGGTCGAGAACGGTCATCTCGGGGCACCTCCGGAGTGGTGGGGGCTCCCTACCGATTGTTCGGTCGTCTGTTCATCTTGACCAGATGTGCGACAGGGTGGTGGACAATCGGCCCGATCGGCGGTCGACTGGAGGCAGCACGTCCAATCAGGGAGGGTGGGGGGCCATGTCGGCTGAACAGACGTCCAGGCTCGACCGTGTCGACCGTGCGATCCTGCGGCTGCTGCAGCAGGACGGCCGCGCTTCGATCCGCTCGGTGGCCGAGCGGGTGCACGTCTCCCGGGCCAACGCCTACGCCCGGATCTCCAGGATGGTCGAGGAGGGCGTCATCCGCGGCTTCACCGCGCGGGTGGACCACGAGAAGTCCGGGCAGGGCGCGTCCGCCTACATCACGCTGAAGATCGTCCAGAACTCCTGGCGGACGATCCGCGAACAGTTGCTGGGGCTGCCCGGGGTCGCGCACATCGCGCTGGTCGGCGGCGAGTACGACGTGCTGATGCTGGTGCACACCGCCGACAACCGGGCCCTGCGGGAGCTGGTGCTCAACCGCATCCAGGCGATCCCGGACGTCCTGGGCACCCAGACCATGCTGGTCTTCGAGGAGAGCGACCAAGTCCCCCCGGACGCCTGAACCGGGCACCACCGGGGCAGCCGCTCAGGGACGCGTGGGGGCACCTCCCGGCCGAAGGCCGGGGAGAACTGCGCAGGCCGGGGCCGGTGATCGCAACAGTTGCGGCCGGCCCCCGACCCGTACGGTGAGCCCCATCCGGATTGCACAGTTCCCCGCGCCCCTGGGTGGCCCGCCCCGGATCGCCCGCCCTACCGCGCGCGGAGGCCGTCGAAGGCGAGGTGGGCGACGGCGTCGGCGACGCCGTCCGCCCCGCGGGTGCCGGGCCGGTACCACTCCACGATGGAGTTGATCATGCCGAAGAGCAGCCGGGTGGCCAGCCGGGGCTCGACGTCCGACCGCAGTTCGCCGGCGGCGACCGCGGCCCTGAGCAGTTCGGCGACCCGGTGGTCGAAGTCGCGGCGGCGCTCCAGCGCCCACTGCTCGGTGGCGGTGTTGCCGCGGACCCGCAGCAGCAGGGTCACGTAGGGGAGTTCGGAGAGGAGCACCTCGGTGGTGCGGCGCACCACGTGCTCCAGCCGGTCCACCGGCTTGCCGGTCTCGGCGGCGGGCTCCTCCAGGATGCCGAAGAGGGCGTCCAGCGCGCGCCCGACGGCCAGCCGCAGCAGTTCCTCCTTGCCGCGGACGTGGTGGTAGATCGAGGACTTGGAGATCCCGGCGGCCCGGGAGAGGTCCTCCATCGAGGTGCCGTCGTACCCGCGCTCGTTGAAGACCCGGACCGTCACGGCGAGCAGCGATTCGACGGTGTAGGCGGTACGGGGGGTGTTCTCGGCCATGGGCACGAGTATCCCCGGCGTCCGGGTGCCGCCTCCGCGCGGGGTGGCGGCGACGGCGGCCGACGGGACCGCCGGACGGGCGCCTACCCAAACGGCCGGCAGGCTGGCCTGAATTCCGGTGTTCCGCCCCCGCAGGGCCGCATAAGGTCCATTTCTCGGGGGGACGTAGACGAACCGGAATATCCGGAACGGGTCCTTCAGCATTTCTTTCAACCCATCACCGGAAAGGCTCTTCCATGACGAACTGGATGCGGCGCGCCGCCACCCTCTCGGCCGGTCTGGTGCTCGCCGGCGGTGCCGCCATGGCGACCGCCCCCACCGCGTCCGCACTGGTCAGCGGCCAGCTGCACCCCGCCAGCTCGGGCAAGTGCCTCGGCGTCTACGGGATGTCGACCGAGAACGGCACGGACGCCGTCCAGTGGGACTGCAACGGCAATGCCGACCAGCGCTGGAGCTACTCCGGCGTCGGCGGCGGCTACTACACCATCACCAACGCGAATTCCGGCAAGTGCCTCGGCGTCTACGGGATGGACCAGAAGAACGGCGCCGTGGCGGTCCAGTGGGACTGCAACGGCAACCCCGACCAGCAGTGGTACATCGACTCGGTCGGCAACGGCGCCGCCCACCTGATCAACCGCAACTCCGGCAAGTGCCTGGGCATCTACGGCGGCGACACCGCGAACGGCACCGTCGCCGTGCAGTGGGACTGCAACGGCAATCCCGACCAGGTCTGGTACTCCTGACGCCCCGCCCGCGGCCGGCCCGGGGCGTGCCCGCGAGGGTGCCCCGACCGGCCGGCCGCGGGCCTTCGGAGCGCTCGGGGGCGGGCGGTAGACTCCGCCGCGCCACCCGCATGCGGCGGGGTGACCGGCGACGGAGGACCGACGTCCATGAGCGCGATACCTGACACCGCGGTGCCGCGTCAGCGGCCCGCCGCCGACCCGGTGGGCGCCGGTCCGGTGCCGGCGGGTGCGGAGGACCGCGGCGACCGGCGGCCCCCGCAGCCGCTGCGCGGCGCGTTCGGCTCGGCGGCGGCGCGCTTCGGACCGGCGCTCGGGCTGTTCGGCGCGGTCAAGCTGATCGGTTTCGCCGTCTTCATGATGCTGCTGGAGTCGTCCGGCAAGTTCCGCGAGCAGTCGCCGCGGTTCGGCGGCGGCGCGCACCCGTGGGACGTGGTCGGCTCCTGGGACGGCTGGTGGTACCGGCAGATCGCGGAGATCGGCTACGACCCCAAGCTGATACCGGACCCGGGCGGGTTCTTCCCCGTCCACCAGGACTCCTCGGCGTTCTTCCCGCTGTACCCGGGCCTCGTCCGGCTGGTGTCGGACGGCACCGGCCTCGGGCTGTACGGCGCGGGCATGCTCGTCTCGGTGGTCTCCTCCTTCGTGGCCGCGGCCGGCATCCACGCGGTGGCGGCGCACCTCGGCGGCAGGCGGGCCGGCGTGATCGCCGCGGCGGTCTGGGGCGCCTTCCCCGGGGCGGGCGTCGAGTGGGCGGTGTACACGGAGTCGCTGTTCGTGGCGCTGGCCTCGTGGGCCTGCTACTTCACGATCACCCGGCAGTGGTCGCAGGCCGCGCTGGTGGCCTTCGTCGCGGGGCTGAGCCGGCCGACCTCGATGACGCTGATCGCCGGTGTCGCGCTCTCCGCGGCCGTCGCGCTGTTCCGGCGCCGGGAGGAGGGCGTGGCCGGGCCGCTGACGGCGATCCTGCTGCCCCCGCTGAGCTTCTTCGGCTACATCGGCTGGGTGGGCTGGCGGATGGGGCACCTGGACGGCTACCTCACCCTGCAGCGCTACGGCTGGCTGCACTTCTTCGACTGGGGCTCGTACACGAGCACGGCCGTCTCCAACATCCTGGTCGGCGAGACCGCCTACCTCTTCCCGTACCCGACCGAGGACCTGGTCGCCGTCCTGGTGCTGTTCGCGCTGCCCTGCCTGCTGGTGCCGTTCCTGTCCCGGCGGCCGCCGCTGGTGCTGGTGGTCTACACGCTGGGGACGCTGGTGCTGGCCCTGGGCAGCCAGCAGATGTTCGGCACGCTCTCCCGCTTCGTGCTGCCGGTGTTCCCGCTGGCGATCCCGGTGGCGCTCGGGCTGCGGCGGCTCAGCCTGCCGTCGCTGGCGGTGGTGCTGGGCGTGGCCGGCGTCGCGTCCGGCTGGTACGCCGGCTACGTGATCTTCGAGCTGGGCATTCCATAACCGCGGAGGCGGCCGGGCGGCGGGCGGCCGCGCCCTCTTGTCCCGACCGATCGTTCGGTTACTCTTTGGGGTGTCCCGCCCGCCCCTGTGAGGAGCGCACCATGGCTGCTGCGACCCCCGACCTCAAGGTCGCCGACCTGATCGAACGCCACCAGGACACCCTCGACCGCGCGCTCACCGCGATGGCCGAGCGCGACTACTGGTCGCCCTACCCCGAGTTCCCCAAGGCGTACGGCGAGACCGGCGCCGAGGACGGCAAGGCGGCCTTCGACGCCCTGCTCGGCAACGTGTTCGCGGTCGAGGGCCAGCCCACCGACGGCGACCTGGTCGGCGGCGAGACCTCCCCGTACGGCATCGAGCTCGGCGTCAGCTACCCGCACACCGAGCCCGGCGCGCTGATCGAGGCGCTGGAGGCGGCCCGCCCGGCGTGGGCGGCGGCCGGCCCGGCGGCCCGCGCGGCGGTCTGCCTGGAGATCCTGGCCCGGATCAACGCCCGCTCGCACGAGTTCGCGCACGCGGTGATGCACACCACCGGCCAGGCCTTCGGCATGGCCTTCCAGGCCGGCGGCCCGCACGCCCAGGACCGCGGCCTGGAGGCCGTCGCGTACGCCTACGCCGAGCAGACCCGGCTGCCGCAGAGCGCCGGCTGGACGAAGCCGCAGGGCAAGCGCGAGCCGCTGCAGATGGTCAAGGAGTTCACCGTGGTGCCGCGCGGCACCGCGCTGCTGATCGGCTGCAACACCTTCCCGACCTGGAACGGCTTCCCCGGCCTGTTCGCCTCGCTGGCCACCGGCAACGCCGTGCTGGTCAAGCCGCACCCGCGGGCGGTGCTGCCGCTGGCGCTGACCGTCCGGATCTCCCGCGAGGTGCTCGCCGAGGCCGGCTTCGACCCGAACCTGGTGTGCCTGGCCGCCGAGCACGAGGGCGGCACCGCCGCGCAGGTGCTGGCCGTCCGCCCCGAGGTCAAGGTCATCGACTACACCGGTTCGACCTCCTTCGGCGACTGGCTGGAGGACAACGCCCGCCAGGCCCTCGTCTACACCGAGAAGGCCGGCGTCAACACCGTGCTGGTCGACTCCACCGACGACTACCGCGGCATGCTGAACAACCTGGCGTTCTCGCTGTCCCTGTACAGCGGCCAGATGTGCACCACCCCGCAGAACCTGCTGATCCCGCGCACCGGCATCGCCACCGACCAGGGCGACAAGTCCTACGACGAGGTGGTCGCCGACCTGGCCGCCGCCGTCGACGGGCTGCTCTCGGACGACGCCCGCGCGGCCGCCATCCTCGGCGCGGTGGTCAACCCGGGCGTGCTGCAGCGCACCGCCCAGGCCGCCGGCGGCGAGTTCGGCGAACTCGCGCTCGCCCCGCGGCCGGTGTCCTCCGCCGAGTTCCCCGGCGCGACCATCCGCACGCCCGCCCTGGTCAAGGCCGACGCCGACAAGCCGGACGACCGGGCGGCCTTCCTGGACGAGCAGTTCGGCCCGATCTCCTTCACCGTCGCGGTGGAGAACACCGCGGCCGGCATCGAGCTGCTGCGCCGCAGCGTCCGCGAGCAGGGCGCGATGACCGTCGGCGCCTACACCACCTCCCCCGAGGTGGAGCAGGCCCTGGTCCAGGCCTGCCTGGACTCCGGCGTCTCGCTCTCGCTGAACCTCACCGGCGGGGTCTACGTCAACCAGACCGCCGCCTTCTCCGACCTGCACGGCACGGGTGCCAACCCGGCCGCCAACTCGGCCTACTGCGACGGCGCGTTCGTCGCCGGCCGGTTCCGCACGGTGGAGGTCCGCCGGCACAGCTGATCCGGCGTCCGGCACGGTCCGGCGGCCCGCTCCCGCACCGCGGGGGCGGGCCGCCGGTCTTCCCCGGCCCGCCGCCTCACCGGCGGGCCCGCCGCGGGTTGAACACCCAGACCCGCAGCAGCACGAAGCGCACCAGGGTGGCCAGCGCGTTGGCGGCGACCAGGGCGGCCAGCTCGGCGGAGTGCCCGGCGGCCGGGGCGGCCGCCCCGAGCAGGGCGATCGCCCCGCTGCTGAGCACCAGCCCGATGACGAAGGCGATCCCGCCCTCGATCTGGTGCTTGAGCGCGTCCCGCCGGCCCGTCACCCCGAAGGTGAAGCGGCGGTTCGCGGCGGTGTTGAACACCGCGGTGACGGCCAGCGCCAGGAAGTTGGCGGCCAGCGCCGGCACCAGCTGACGCATCCCCAGGTAGAGCAGCACGTAGGCGAGCGTGGACACCGTGCCGACCACGGCGAAGCTCGCGAGCTGCCAGCCGAGGCCCGGCGGCAGCCGGTCCTGCCCGGGCCGCTCGGGCGGCTGCACCACGCCGGCGCCGGACAGCGAGCGGCGGGCGACCCTGGCCATGCCCCGGAGGTCGTCGAGGGCGGTGCGGACGATGTCCACCCGGCTGTCCGGGTCGTCCACCCAGTCCACCGGGACCTCGTGGATCCGCATCCCGGACCGCTCGGCGAGCAGCAGCAGCTCGGTGTCGAAGAACCAGGCGTTGTCCTCGACCTCGCCCAGCAGCTGCTTCACCACCGCGGTGCGGCCCGCCTTGAAGCCGCACTGGGCGTCGGAGAACTTGGCCGCCATGGTCGCCCGCAGCAGCAGGTTGTAGGTGCGGGAGATGAACTCCCGCTTGGGCCCGCGCACGACCGCCGAGCCGCGGTGCAGCCGGCTGCCGATGGCGAGGTCGCTGTGGCCGGAGAGCAACGGCGCCACCAGCGGCAGGAAGGCCTCCAGGCCGGTGGAGAGGTCGACGTCCATGTAGGCGACGACGTCGGCGTCGCTGTCGCCCCAGACCTGCCGCAGTGCGCGGCCGCGGCCCTTGAGGTCCAGGTGGACGGCGGTGACCCGGGGGACCTCCTCGGCGAGGGCGGTCGCGACCTGCCAGGTGCCGTCGGTGGAGGCGTTGTCGGCGACGGTGATCCGGTAGGGGTAGGGGAAGGTCCCGGAGAGGTAGGCGTGCAGCCGCCGGACACACCGCTCCAGGGTGTGCTCCTCGTTGTAGACCGGGACGACCACCTCGACCAGGCTCGTCCGTACCGTGCCACCGCCCGGAGCGGTGTCGGCCGGGATCGTTGCGGGCTCTGTCATGCCAAAGAGGCTCACAGCGGCTGATGGGCCCGGGATGATGGGAGGGTGAGAGCGGACTGAGAACCGCGCAGCCCGCTCGCCGTACCACCAACGGGAGATGACACATGGCTGACAGGCAGCTCGACTCCGATGTCGTGGTCGTCGGCGCAGGCCCCACCGGCCTGCTGCTGGCCGGCGACCTGGCGGCGGCGGGGGTCCGGGTGACGGTGCTGGAGAAGCGCGGCGCCGAGTCCAACCTGACCCGGGCGTTCGCGGTGCACGCCCGGACCCTGGAGCAGTTGGACGCCAGAGGGCTGGCCGACGACCTGATCGCGACCGGGACACCGCTGTCCTCGCTGCGGCTGTTCGGCAGGGTCCGGGTGGAGCTCGGCGACCTGCCGACCCGCTTCCCCTTCGTGCTGATCACCCCGCAGTCGAACACCGAGCGGCTGCTGCAGGAGCGGGCGCTGAAGGCCGGCGCGGTGATCCGCCGGGGCGCCGAGGTGGTGGGGCTGCGGCAGGACGCCGCCGGGGTGCGCCTGGACGTCCGCGAGGACGGCGGCACCGCCTCGTACCGGGCCGCCTACGCGGTCGGCACGGACGGCGTGCACAGCACCGTCCGCGACCTGCTGGGTCTGCCCTTCCCGGGCACCTCGGTGGTGGACTCGGTGATGCTCGCGGACGCCCGGCTGGAGAAGGCGCCGGAGGAGGTCCTCACGGTCGGCGCCAACGAGGCGGGCTTCGCCTTCGTCGCGCCGTTCGGCGACGGCTGGTACCGGGTGATCGCCTGGGACCGGCACCGCGGCCTGCCGGACGCCGCCCCGGTGGACCCGGCCGAACTCACCGGGCTGCTGCGCGCGGTGCTGGGCACCGACCACGGACTCCACGACATCCGCTGGTCCTCCCGCTTCCACAGCGACGAGCGGCAGGTGCCGACCTACCGCTCCGGCCGGGTCTTCCTCGCCGGCGACGCGGCGCACTGCCACTCGCCGGCCGGCGGGCAGGGCATGAACACCGGCCTCCAGGACGCCGCCAACCTGGGCTGGAAGCTCGCCGGCGCGGTGCAGGGCTGGGCGCCGGACGCCCTGCTCGACACCTACCAGAGCGAGCGCCACCCGGTCGGGAAGGCCGTGCTGCGCAGCTCGGGCGCGCTGATCCGGGTGGCGCTGGCGCAGTCCCTGCCGGCCCGGGTGGCGGGCGGGGTGCTGACCGCGGCGGCGGACCGGCTCGGCCCGCTCACCCGGTTCGGCGCGCGGGCGGTCTCCGGCCTCGCGGTGGCGTACCCGCCGGCCGGGGAGGCGCACCCGCTGGTCGGCCGGCGCATCCCCGACCTGCGGCTGGCGGTGGACGAGCCCGGGGGTGCGCCGCGGCTGTACGAGGCGCTGCGCGGCGGCCGCGCGGTGCTGGTCTCCAACGACGAGCAGCCGTACGCCGACCAGTGGGCCGGCCGGGTGGTGACGGCGGCCCCCGCCGACCCGCACGGCAAGCTGCGCGACACCGTCCTGCTGGTCCGCCCGGACGGCTACGCGGCCTGGGCCGCGGTCGACCCCACCCGCACCGAGGTCCGCACCGCCCTCACCGCGCTGCTCGGCCGTCCCGCCCAGCCGTAGGGCCGGGGGCGTCCCACGGTGCGCCCGTGCGCCCGCCGGCCGTCCGCTCGTAATGGCGGGCGGCTTTCGAGCGGTTCCCGCAGAGCGCCATCGAGCACCACCGCCGGCGCCCGTTCTGCGATGTGTCGAAGAAGTGCAGAATGCACGCCGGGTGTGCGCACTGCTTGATGCGGTGCGCGCCCCGGCGCAGCAGCGAGAGGTAGTCGTCGGCGGCGAGCCAGGCGGCGAGCTGCTGCGGCGGGTCGGCCTCGGCGGCCTCGGCGGGGCCGTCCGGGCCGAGGCTGTGCCGGAGCCTGCCGTGCGCGAGGACGGCGTTCAGTGCGGCGGCGCCCTCGGCCGAGCCGGGGTCGGCCACGAGCAGGTCGAGGGCGCCGCGGGCGGCCTTCACCGCGGTCAGCGAGGCCTCGTCGGCGGGGCAGCGGTCGGCGAGGCCGGCCGAGGAGAGCCAGATGCGGTAGCCGTCGAGGTCGGCCAGGAGGTCCTGCTGCCCGGCGCCGCGCCAGCGGGTGTTCAGCAGATCGAGGGCGAGCGGTTCGCCGATCAGCGGTCGCGGGTCGCGGGGGTCAGCCATGCCGCCGAGTGTAGTGCGGCACCGCCGGACGCCATTCACTGTATGAATTCACATCCATTCTGTTGATGGATCCGAATTCCACACTTGACTGTTTTTTAGCAAGCGATTGCTGCCGCATGGGCCCATTCCTGGGTGCTTTCTGGGAACTTCGTGCAAGCGTTTTCGAACCCGGAACGCCCCACACCTTCCGGAGGACCCCGTGCGACCCCGCTCGCTCGCTCTTTCCGCGGCCATAGCCGTCCTGCCCCTGACCGTGGTTTCGCTGGGCGTCTCCACCGCCCAGGCCGCGCCGACCCCGCAGGCCGCCTCCCGGGTGGCCCTGCCGAACACCGTGACCCCGGCGGTGGCCCGCTCGCAGAAGCAGGGCGACCTGCCCGCCGACCGGACGATGTCCGTCTCGGTGAACCTGAAGCTGCGCAACACCGCCGACCTCGACCGCTTCCTGAAGGCGGTCAGCACGCCCGGCACCCCGGAGTACGGCCGCTACCTGACGCCGGCACAGTTCACCGCGCTGTACGGCCCGACCGAGGCGGACGTGGCGAAGGTCCGCGCCTACCTCACCGGCCAGGGCCTGACGGTCGACTCGGTGAGCGCCAACCGCCAGGTGGTGAACGTCCGAGGCACCGCGGCGCAGGTCGCGAAGGCCTTCGGCACCCACGAGAGCTCGTACAGCGACCCGCAGCAGGGCGGGCGCACCTTCTTCGCCAACGACGCGGCGGCCAGCGTGCCGGCCGAGCTGGCCGGCACGGTCGAGGGCGTCTCCGGCCTCGACAACCACACCGTGCGCACCTCACGCGCCGTCAAGCCGAAGGCGGTCGCCCCCCACGCGACGCCGAGCGGCTTCGGTCCGGCGCAGTACGACGGCGCCTACCGGCTCGACAAGGTCGGCGCGGACGGCACCGGTACGACCGTCGCCCTCTGGGAGTTCGACGGCTACAGCTCCACCAACCTGCGCACCTACGACAGCCAGTACGGCCTGACCGGCCCGGCGGTCTCCACCGTCTCGGTGGACGGCGCCAACTACGACGCCAAGCCGGGCGACGGCCAGGGCGAGGTCGAGCTGGACAGCGAGATCGTCCGCGGCGTCGCCCCGAAGGCCACCCAGCTGGTCTACGAGGCCCCCAACAGCGACCAGGGCGAGATCGACATGGCCGCCCAGATCGTCTCGGAGAACCGGGTCTCGGTCATCTCGATCTCCTGGGGCTCCTGCGAGCCGGACACCACCGCGTCCTCGATGACCGCGGTGAACAACTCCTTCAAGCAGGCCGCCGCCCAGGGCATCTCGATCTTCTCGGCCTCCGGCGACGACGGCTCCCGCGACTGCACCCGCTCGACCAGCGGCTCCACCGTGAAGGCGGTCGACTTCCCGGCGTCCAGCCCGTACAACACCGGCGTCGGCGGCACCAACCTCAAGGTGAGCGGCAACGCGTACTCCTCGGAGAGCGCCTGGAGCACCGCGGGCGGCGGCGTCTCCACCCAGTTCGCCAAGCCGAGCTGGCAGACCGGCACCGGCGTCACCGGCACCATGCGCACCGTGCCGGACATCGCCTCCAACGCCGACCCGGCGAGCGGCTTCGCGATCTACACCACGGGCGGCTGGCAGGTCTACGGCGGCACCTCCGCCGCGGCCCCGCTGTGGTCCGGCTACACCGCGCTGTTCAACCAGAAGGCCAAGGCTGCCGGCCAGGCCGTGCTCGGCGAGGCCAACCCGAAGCTCTACTCGCTGGCCAACTCCAGCAGCTACGGCACCGTGCTGCACGACGTCACCACCGGCAAGAACCAGGACTTCTCCACCAAGACCGGCTACGACCAGGTCACCGGCTGGGGCACCCCGGTCGCCGACTCGCTGACCACCGCCCTGCTCGGCGGCACCACCCCGCCGCCCACCGGCGGCTGCACCTCCGCCCAGCTGCTCGGCAACGCCGGCTTCGAGACCGGCACCGCCGCGCCGTGGACGGCCTCCTCCGGCGTCGTCGACAACAGCGCCTCCGAGGCCGCGCACGGCGGCTCCTGGAAGGCGTGGATGGACGGCTACGGCTCCGCCCACACCGACTCGGTCTCGCAGACCGTGTCGATCCCGGCCGGCTGCAAGGCGACCTTCACCTTCTGGCTGCACGTGGACACCGCCGAGACCGGCAGCACCGCCTACGACAAGCTGACCGTCGCGGCCGGCTCGACCACCCTGGCCACCTACTCGAACGCGAACGCCGCGAGCGGCTACGTGCAGAAGTCCTTCGACCTGTCGGCCTTCGCCGGGCAGACCGTGACGCTGAAGTTCACCGGCACCGAGGACTCCTCGCTGCAGACCAGCTTCGTCGTGGACGACACCGCGCTCACCGTCTCCTGACACCCCCCTCGCCCCGGCCGGCGCGGACCTCTCCCGGTCCGCGCCGGCCGCACTGTTGCGACTGTGTTTCTATCCGCCGTGAACTGGGACTTTCTTGTCGTGACCACTGTCATATGTCCGAGTTGATGACGTAACCTCTCGACGGTGCGTAGGGTGTGCCCCCAGCTCGGTGTGGCAGCCCGATCACGGAACGCTGGGCCGACGCCGCCGAACTCGCCTGGTGGGGGAGGTATCCGGATGAGTTCTCAGCAGCCGCAGCACGCGGGTCGGCTCAGGCTGGTCGGTGAGCGCGACGCGGGGCCGGCGTACGGCCGGCCGCGGCCGAACGGCGACCGGGCCGCGGCGCCCCCGCCCGCCCGCACGCCCGGGCAGCCCCCCGCACCGGCCCAGGTCCCGCCCCAGCCCGCGCCGCAGGCGCCCGCCGCCGGTGCGCTCGGCTTCGCCGAGGTGCTGAACGCGGCGATCGAGGCCAGCGGGCTCAGCCTCGACCGGATCCGCGCCGCCCTCGCCCACCAGGGCGTCAGGATCAGCGTCACCACCCTCAGTTACTGGCGGCGCGGCCGCAGCCAGCCCGAACGAGCGGCCTCGCTGCGCGCCGTCCACCTGTTGGAGGAGCTGCTGGCGCTGCGCCGCGGCACCCTCTCCTCGCTGCTCGGGCCGCCCCGCCCGCGCGGCCGCTGGATCGCCCCGACCACCCACGACGCCCTGCGGGTGGAACAGGTCTGGCCGGGCGAGCAGGAGATCGCCGAGGTCTTCGAGGAGCTGGACGCCCCGCCCACCGGGGACCTGGAGCGCCTCTCCATCCACGACGCGTACTTCGTCGACGCCAACCGCCGCGGCCACCTGCTGAGGATGCGCCAGGTGGTGCGGGCCACCGTCGGCGGGGTGGCCCGCTGCGTGGTGGTGCACAAGGCGGACGAGGGCGCCGTGGGCTGCCCCGAGATCACCTCCGTCCGGCACGCCCGGCTCGGCCGGGTCCGGCGCCGTCCGGAGAGCGGCCTGCTCGTCGCCGAGCTGCTGCTGGACCGTCCGCTGGCGCTCGGCGACTCCACCGTCTTCGAGTACGAGGTGGACATCCCGGACACCGGCCCGACCAGCGACTACGGCCGCTTCTTCGCCGTGCCGGTCCGCGAGTACGTGCTGCAGGTGCACTTCGACCCGGCGGCCGTCCCCGCGCACTGCGAGCGCTTCGAGCGCGAGCCGGCCGCCGAGGTCGACCGCAAGCGCGAGCAGCTGTGGATCGGCGCCTCGGCCAGCGCCCACGTGCTGGCCCCGGACCAGCCCCCGGGCCAGGTCGGCATCCGCTGGCAGTGGGAGTAGCCGGATTATCTAACCATTACACGACCACATACCGGTTTGCGTCCCGATCTTCTAACCCGTACTGTCCCGAAGTACCGGTTAGACGACCGGGCCGTCCCCTCTTCCGGGAGTGATGCGTCGTGTCCACCGCCGCCCTTGCCCCACGCACCCTGCAGACCGGCCACGTCGGGCTGAACGTCACCGACCTGACCCGCTCGGTCGCCTTCTACCGGCGCCTGCTCGGCCTCGACGTGGCCGCCGCGAGCGACGAGCCCGGCCGCCGCCACGCCCTGCTCGGCCGCGACGGCACCCTGGTGCTCACCCTCTGGGAGCAGAGCACCGGCAGCTTCGCCCCCGGCGCCCCCGGGCTGCACCACCTCTCCTTCCGGGTGGACTCGGTCGAGGAGGTCCGGGCCGCCGAGGCCGTCCTCAAGGAGCTCGGCGCCGACTTCGCCCACGAGGGGGTCGTCCCGCACCGCGAGGGCGCCGACTCGGGCGGTGTCTTCTTCACCGACCCGGACGGCATCCGGCTGGAGATCTTCACCCCCGCCGGGGTGGCCGGGACCGGGGCCACCGCGCCCGACACCACCGCCCCCACCTGCGGATTCTTCTAGGAGTCGGGATGTGGCACGCGGGCGAGCGCGCCGTCCAGCGGCGCACCGGGCAGCAGGAGCGGGCCGAGCACACCGGCCGGTCGATCGGGCGCACGATCCCGCCGGTCGCAGCCCGCTTCCTCACCGAGCGGCGGACGATCGTGGTCGGCGCCGCCGACCCTGCCGGGCGGATCTGGGCCACCCAGCTCGCCGGTCCGCCCGGCTTCGTCCGCGCCGACGGCGACCGCGCCGTGCTGGTGGCCGCCCGGCCGGCCCCCGGCGACCCGCTCGCCGAGGTGCTGGCCGGGCCGGCGGAGGTCGGCACCATCGCGCTGGACGCGGCCGGGCGGCGCCGGATGCGGCTCAACGGCCGCTCCGAGCCGGACGGCCCGGACGGCCTGCGGATCAGCGCCGAGCAGGTGTACGCCAACTGCCCCAAGTACATCCAGCGGCGCAGCCCGCGCGAGCTGCCGGCCGCCGAGCCCGTCGCCACCGCGGGCGACCGGCTGACGCTGCCCCGGCAGCTCGCCGTCGCCGCCGCCGACACCTTCTTCCTGGCCACCGCCGGCCCGGACGGCCGGGTGGACGCCTCGCACCGCGGCGGCTTCCCCGGCTTCGTCGAGGTGCTGGGGCCGAACCGACTGCGCTGGGCGGAGTACGCGGGCAACAGCATGTTCATGAGCCTCGGGAACCTGGAGCTCGACCCGGCGGCCGGCCTGCTGCTGCCCGACTGGGACACCGGCGACGCCCTGCTGCTCACCGGCCGTGCCGAGGTCGACTGGTCCGACCCGTCCGCCCCGGTCGTCGACTACACCGTCCTCCGCACGGTCGACCTGACCCATGCCGTACCGCTCACCTGGACGGCCCCCGAGTTCTCCCCGGCGCTCCCCCACCCGGTCTCCCGCCCGGTCCGCTGACCGGCCGTCGGCGCCCCCTCCGCTTCACAGATTTGTCATATTTTGTTACCTATCAGGTGATATTCCGTCGGCTGACGGTGGAACACATCCCCTTCCTGAATCCGGAGAAAGGGACCCACCGTGCTGATGGAGTTCACCGAGGTCGAGCCGGACGGCGGCTGCGGCTGCCCCGGCTGCGGCGCCCGAAGCCTCGCGCGGCTGCACGCCGCCCGCACCCCCGCCGCCGGGCCGGCCACCCGGGGAGCCCGCCGAGCCGCCGTGCTGGTCGCCGCGGTCGGCACCGTCCTCGGCGGCGCCACCAGCGCCATAGCCGCCGTCCCGCGGGCCGCCGCCGCGGACACCCCCGCCCCGACCCCGACCTCCCCCCAGGGCGAGGTCGCCGGCCCCTACGGCGGCGAGGGCGAGCAGCCCCGCGCCCTGCTCCGCGCCACCACCCGCGAGGAGATCCTCGCCCGCGCCCAGGTGTGGGTGGACAGGAAGGTGCCGTACGCGATGAGCCGGTACTGGTCGGACGGCTACCGCCAGGACTGCTCCGGCTTCATCTCGATGGCCTGGGGCCTGGGCAGCAGCCAGACCACCTGGACACTGCCGAACTTCGCCGACCGGATCGCCAAGGACGACCTGGAGCCCGGCGACGCGCTGATCTACAACGACTCCGCCAACCCGCAGGGCGGCTCGCACGCCGTCCTCTTCGGCGGCTGGACGGACTCCTCGCACACCCGCTACACGGCGTACGAGCAGACCAGCCCGAACACGATCAAACGCAGCACCCCGTACGCCTACTGGAGCCACTCGAGCTCCTACCTGCCGTACCGCTACCGGGGCGTCGCCGCCGCGGCGGACGGGGAGGCCTTCCCCGGGTCGGTGTGGTTCGGCATCGGCCAGACCAACCAGTACGTGAAGCGGCTGGGCGAGATGCTGGTGCAGCGCGGTGCCGGGCGGTTCTACACCGAGGGCGCGGACGCCACCTGGAGCGAGGCGGACCGCAGGGCGACCCAGGCGTTCCAGCAGGCGCAGGGCTGGACGGGCACCGAGGCGGACGGCGTCCCGGGCAAGGAAACCTGGGCGCTGCTGGTGGCCGGCCGCGGTCGGGACGTCCCGCCACAGGCCCCGCAGCCGGTGCCGCCGCCGGTGCCCACCGTCCCCGGCGTTCCCGGCGTCCCGACGGTGCCGACCGTGCCCCCGGTGCCGAGGGTCCCGGGTGCGCCGGCGCAGGCCTTCCCCGGGACGGACGCCTTCGGTCCGGGCCGGGTGAACGCCGCCGTGCAGCTGCTCGGCGAGCAGCTGGTCCGCAGGGGCTACGGCGGGTTCTACACCGTCGGCCCGGGCCCCGAGTGGACGGAGGGCGACCGGCGCAACGTCGAGGCGTTCCAGCTGGCGCAGGGCTGGACGGGCACCGAGGCGGACGGCTACCCCGGTCCGCACACCTGGCGGCTGCTGTTCGGCTGAGCCGCGCTCAGGGGCGGCCGACGCCCGCGCCGTGCACCCTCACCCAGGCGTGCATGGCGATGGCGGCGGCCGCCCCGGCGTTGATCGACCGGGTGGAGCCGAACTGGGCGATCGAGCAGACCGCGGCGGAGTGCTCCCACGCCTCCGGGGTCAGCCCGGGGCCCTCCTGCCCGAAGAGCAGCACGCAGCGCTCCGGCAGCTCGTAGGTCTCCAGCGGGACGGCGCCGGGCAGGTTGTCGATGCCGATCACCGGCAGTCCCTCGGCGGCCGCGAAGGCGGCCAGCGAGGCGACCGAGTCGTGGTGGCGGACGTGCTGGTAGCGGTCGGTCACCATGGCGCCGCGCCGGTTCCAGCGGCGCCGACCGACGATGTGCACCTGCCCGGCCAGGAAGGCGTTGGCGGTGCGCACCACCGAGCCGATGTTGAAGTCGTGCTGCCAGTTCTCCACGGCCACGTGGAAGCCGTGCCGCCGGGTGTCGAGGTCGGCGACGATCGCCTCGCGGGTCCAGTACCGGTAGCGGTCCACCACGTTGCGGCGGTCGCCGTCGGCCAGCAGCCCGCGGTCCCAGTGGTCGCCCTCGGGCCACGGCCCGGGGTGCGGGCCGACGCCGATCTCCCGGTCGTCGGGCACGAAGGCGTCGTCGTACTGCTCGCCCTCGTGGGGCACTCCGGTCTCGCTCACGCCCCCGAGGGTACGCGGCGCGGCCGGACGGCCCGTTCCAGGTCGCCGAGCGCCTGCAGCATCAGCTTGGCGCCGGCCCGGGCGACCACCGCGCGGTCCTCGTGACCGGGCACGGCGTCCCCGACCGGGTACCCGTCCCAGCGGGCGTAGGCCTCGCGCAGCCCGGAGAAGTCGACCGGCTCGCCGATCAGCACCCCGGCCGCGGCGATCGCGGTGGCGTACTGGAGCTCCTCGGCGAACTCGGCCGCGCCGGCGACGGGCGGGCTGTCCCGGTGCGGCACGTGCGCCTCCATCAGGACGGCGCTGCGGGCGAGGAGTCCGACCGCGGTGCGGGCCCGGTCGAGCTGCTTGCGGCTCAGCTCGGGCAGCCGGTCGCCGTGCTTGACCGGCTCGGCGTCGGCCCGTTCGAGCGCCTCCATCAGCTCGGCGCGGGCCTCCCGGGAGTCGAGCAGCGCGTCCCGCACCCCGCGGTCGTCGCGGCCCTCCGGATCGCCGTACGCCTGGAGCACGGCCGCCCCGTAGCGGCCGGCCGCGGCGAGCCACTCGGCGAGCCGCTCCGCGAGCCGCGCGGTCTGCCAGGTCGGGAAGAGCGCGTAGGCGCCGAGCGCGGTGGCGCCGCCGAGCAGGGTCAGCAGCACCCGCTCCAGGGCGGTCTCCAGCGGGTTCCCGGCCTGCAGGCCGAGCAGGAACACCACGTAGGAGGAGACGCAGGCGGTGGTGAAGGCGTAACCGGTGCGGATGGTCAGGTAGGCGCCCGCGATGCAGACCACGGCGAGGGCGGCGGAGAGGTACGCGCCCGGGTCCAGCAGCTGCACGACGGCGGTGGTGACGGCCACGCCGACGACCGTCCCGGCCAGCCGGGCCACGCCGCGGCTGAAGGTCTGTGCGAAGTCGGGCCGCATCACCATGGCGGCGGTCAGCGGCGCCCAGTAGCTGTGGTGCAGCCCTGTCGGCCGGGCGGCCAGGTAGGAGAGGGTGACCACGGCCGACATCCGCACGGCGTGCTGGAAGACCGCGGAGCGCGGCTGCAGCTGGCGGCGGACGGCCTGGAGGGCGACCGGCACGATCTTCAGCAGCGACGGTCGGCGCAGTTGCGGGCCGGTCGTCCGCACGACGGTGCGGTCCTGCCGGTCGAGGGCACCGACGGCCCGGGAGAGCTGGGTGGCGAGCCGTTTGGCGGCCCGGCGGGCGGCGCCGGTCAGCTCCGGGCCCTGGGCGGCCTCGGCGAGGGTCAGCGCGGGGGTGCTCGTCGGCGGCCGGACGGCCTCGCCGGCCCGCACGGCGGTGGCGACGGCGTCCAGGAGTTCGGCCGCGGCGGCGAGGACCTCGCGGGCGAGGTCGCGTCCGGGGCCCTCGGCGGGGGCGCCGACCGCCGGGTCGGCGAGGGCGGCGAGGGCGGGCCGGATGTGCTCGGCGACGGCCCGCAGACCGCGCATCTCGGGCGGCCGGTGCCGGGCCTGCCAACCCGTCAGGGCGCCGGCCCGCCGGGCGGTCATGAACGGCTCGGGGTCGAGGACGGCGACCGGGTCGTGGCGCAGTCGGCGTGCGTAGTGGCCGAGTTCGGCGTAGGCGTCGGCGAGGGCGTCGCGGTGGCCGCGCCAGCGGTCGACCGGCCAGAGCAGCGTGACCAGCGCCTGGACGGCGCCGCCGAGAGCGCAGAGCAGGCCGTGGCCGAGCGCGCCGGCCAGGCTGACGGGCAGTTGGACGACGACCAGCATCACGGAGATCGTGGTGGCGGCGACCGTACCGCCGGTCGGGCCGACCGCCCAGATCATCCCGGCGCCGAACGCCCAGACGGCGAGCAGCACCGGGAAGGCGCCGGGCACGCCGACGGCGGCGTAGCCGAGGAAGGTGCTGATGCCGAGGCCGAGGCCTGCGCCGACGGCGATCGAGGCGCGCGGGCGGAAGGTCCGCTGGAAGGTCGCGGTGCCGGCGATGAATCCGCCCATCGCGGCCGAGGTGGCCGGGCCGGTGCCGGCGACCGCCAGCACCGGGAACAGCACCAGGCCGACGGCGAGTGCGCCGCGCACGGCCCGTCGCGGGTCGGAGAGTTCGCGGGCCGGGAGGAGTCCGGCCTTCGCAGTCTCCCGGAGTGCGACAGACCAGGGCATGTCGGGCAGTCTAGGGCGAAGGCGGGCGCGCCGCCGGGAGGCGTACGGCCGCCCGGAGCCGTCGGGCGGCCGGGCCGCAGCGGGCGTCCAGCCGCTCCAGGAAGGCGGTGGGCAGGAAGACCAGGTCGGCGGCGATCATCGCCAGCGAGAAGAACGGCAGCCCGAGGACGACCGCGATCGCCGAGTGCTCGGCGATCATGAGGGCCAGCAGCACGTTCTTCAGGCGCCGGTTCGCGAGCGTGAACGGGAAGGCCACCTGCAGGATCACCGTGCCGTAGCTGAGCACGAAAGTGATCAGCAGGCTGGAGCCCAGCAGCGCGGACAGCTCCGGCCAGGGGGCGAAGTAGTCGAGGTGCAGCGGGTAGTGCAGGGCGGTGCCGTCCTGCCAGCGGGAGCCCTGCACCTTGTACCAGCCGGCCGTGGAGTAGATCAGCACCACCTGTGCGGCGATGATCGCCATGCCGCAGTTGTGCAGCATGGTGACGAGCGCGTCGCGGACGGCCGGCAGCTCCCCGGCGGGCGCGGTCGGCGCCTCCCGGCGGGCCCGGCGGCGGGCGTCCAGCGACCACACCAGGCCGGAGCGGACGAGCACCAGGTACATCGCCATCAGGTGCACGACGTTGTCGCCGCCGTCGCCGACCAGCACGTTGCGGTTCTGCAGGGAGAGCACGGTGACGGCGAAGAGCACGGCGCTCGCCCGGGTGCGCCAGCCCAGCACCATCAGCACGGCGGCGAGGATCCCCAGGTGGTAGACGGTCTCGAACCAGAGCCGGCCGTCCGACCAGGAGAGCACGGTGAAGGCGTGGGTCGCGGAGAGCAGCCGGTCGGAGAGGTCGGCGGACCACGGCGAGCGGTCGCCGTACAGCACCCGCCGGTTCGGCCACTCGCGGAGCAGGAAGCCGAGCCAGGCGAGGCCGAAGCCGATCCGGACCACCGCCGCCTGGCGGCGGCCGACGACGGTGCCGGTGAAGGCGTCGAAGAGCCGCTCGAAGCGGGTGGGCGGCGCCGCCGCGACCGGCGCGGGGTCGGCGGCCGCGACCGGGTCGGTGGCCGTTCCGCTCACAGCAGCCCCCGGTAGTCGTCCTCGTCCACCGGCCACCAGGGCAGTTCCTTGTACGGGGTGGACTCGCCGGGCTCCTCGGTGCTCCAGGCGGGCGGCGGGACGGCCTTCGCCGCCGAGCGGAACTGGATCTGCAGGATCCGCTCGCCGCCGGCGGTGCGGCCGAACCGCTGCAGGGCTATCCGCTTGAGGTACTCCTCGGCGAGCTTGCCGCGCTGTCCCGGCACGGCGCCGTCCTCGGCGGGGTGGCTGGACTCGTAGAAGTCCCAGGCGCGGCGCAGCATGTTCTGGTCGACGTGGCTGGGCGCCGGGTTGTGGCGTATCGCGGCGGCGTCCCGGGCGGTCAGGCCGGTCCAGTCGCGGGTGTGCACCTCGCCGTCCTCGGCGATGGTCTGCACCCGGGCGTCGACGGTGACGTTCTGCTGCAGCGGGTTGGGCGCGAACAGCTTCCAGTTCTGCTCGAACTCGGGGTAGACCAGCCCGTCCAGCTGCTGCCGGTACTCCTGGGAGAGCGCGTTGGACGGGGCGTTGTGCAGGAACAGCGCCCCGAGCAGGATCGCCGTCCCGCCGATCATGCCGGCCCCGGAGAGGCAGAGCACGGTGAGGGCGGGGGTGGACCAGGTGCGCACGCGGTGTCCTCCCCTACGGCTGCTGCGGCACGGTTCGCCCGGTCATCCTGCCGTACCGGCGCGCCGGGGGACAGGGCCGGGGAGTGCCCCGGGCACGGCCGGGGGCCCGCCGGAGCGGGTCCCCGGAGCCGGGCGGGCGGCCCGCGGTGCGGTCAGAGGACGAACGGGTCCCGGCCGTCGGCGGCGGTCATCGGGCGGCCGGCGGCCTCCCAGGCGAACATGCCGCCGTCCACGTTGACCGCGTCCCGGCCCTGCGCGACCAGGTACTGGACGACCTGGGCGGAGCGGCCGCCGACCCGGCAGAGCACGTACAGCCTGCCGTCGGGCAGCTCGTCGATCCGGGCGATCACCTGGCCGATCGGGATGTGCAGCGCGCCGTCCACGTGGCCGGCGTCCCACTCGTCCTGCTCGCGGACGTCGAGCAGTGCGGCGTCGGCCGGCACGGACGCGGCGTCGGTGGTGGGCAGCGCTTGCGCGAACATCGTCGGATTCTCCTGGGCGTGGGTGCGGGGGCGGTTCTGCGAGGGGTCCTCCCCTCCATTGTGCCGACCGGCCGGCGCCGGACCGGGCACGACGTCGTCGCCGAGCAGCCGCTCCAGGTCGGCGCGCCGCTCGGAGGCCCGGGCGAGGAGCTGCTCGGCGAGCTCCTCCAGCAGCCGCTCCGGCTCCTGCGGCGCCAGCAGCAGCAGCTCGCCCATCGGGGTGCGCTCCAGGCGGACCTGCTCGGTGGCGAGCTGGCCGATCCGCGCGGTCAGCCACTCCAGGCGGCGCAGCAGCCAGTCCGGCCGGTCGGGGGAGTCAGGGTCGGGCGCGGTCTCCGGGGCGGTCGACCACTCGCCGGCCAGCTCCTCCAGGCCGGCGGTGTCGCCCTGCGCGTACGCCTCGTTGACCCGGGCGATGAAGGCCGAGCGGCGCTCCTGCTCGGCCGGGTCGGTGGTGAGGTCGGGGTGGGCGCGGCGGGCGAGGTCGCGGTAGATCCGCTGGGCGTTCCGGTCGGGCCGGACCTTGGCGGCGGCCGGCGGCTCGGGGGCGAGGTCGGCGGCGGCCGGGTCGTCCGGCTCGGCGACCCGGCTGCGGGCCTCGGCCGCGCGGCGCAGCGCCTCCGGGTCCCCGGTGCGGACGGCGACGGCCTCGGCGATCAGCGCGTCCAGCTCGTCGAGGCGGGCGTACAGCGGCCCGAGCAGCTGGTGGTGGACCAGCGCGAAGTTGTCGATCTCCACCCGGAGGGTGGCGACGTCGACGTCGAGGGTCAGCCAGGCCAGTTCGGCGGCGGCCACCCGCTCCTCGAGCAGCAGCCGATCCTGCTCGCTCCACTGGACGGGGCTCTCCGCGCTCACCAGTCCGCCTCCGCATGCACCCGGTCTCCGAGCCTGCCACCCTACCGGGGGGCCGGACCGGTCCGCCGGGCCCGCGTCCCGGTACTCCTTCCGGTTGAACCCGCAGCGCACACGGGCGCTCACCCAGCGACACGCAACTGATACCGAGGAATCTCCGCGATTCGCTGTCGGAGCCGGGCTCGCACGTGCTTCGCTGGAGGGTGCCTCCGTCCTACGCCGCGCCTGTGGCCGAGCGCAGCCCGGGGGCCCGCGTACAGAAGGATGGGACACGCAGGAGCGGCCGGGGACAAGGAGCCGGTGCGCCGCGCCGACACGGCGGCCGCTCCCCGGCAGGGCGGCCAGGCGGGAGCAGACCGAACCGATGGTGGACGAGCCGAACTCCGCACCGACGGCGGGAGGGGCCGCGGGGGACCCTCCCTCCGGAGTGGTCGCCCTGCTGCGCGTCGCCGCGGTGATGGTCGACCCGGACGGCCGGATCGCGCTGTGGAACCGCGCCGCGGAGGAGCTCTTCGGGCACCGGGCGGAGGTCGCCTGCGGCCGCACCGCCTCCGGTCTGCTGCCCGCCGTCGAACCCCGCCCGGAGACCGGTGCGCCGCGTCCGGGCACGCCGCCGCGGCGCTGCGACGCCCTGGACACCCTGGACGACCTGACCCGGCCCGACGCAGCCTGGTCGGGCGCGATGGCCGTGGTCGACCGCGAGGAGCGGCTGCGCGACGTCATCTGGTGGGCGTATCCGCTGGTCGAGCCGGCCGGCCGCAGCCTGCTGGCGCTGGCCGCGGACGCCCGGCCGCTGCGGGCCGGCGGGCCGCGGATAGCGCTCGGCGAGCGGCTGCTGGCGTACGCCGCGGCGCCCGCCGCGACCGGTGCCTTCCACCGGGTCTCCCCCGCCTTCGCCCCGGTCGGACCGGGCGGTGCGGCGCAGCTGGACGGCCTGCTGCCGCGCGGCTCCGAGGAGCGCCGCCGACGGCTGCTCGGGCAGGTCGCCGCGGCCGGGGTGCCCGCGCTCTGGGTGGACGCGGCGACCAGACTGCCCGTCCTCCCCTACGAGCCGGCCGGCCGCGGCGCGGCCCGGGTCGCCGCCGGACTGGTCCGCCGGTACCCGACCCCGCAGCAGCGCGCCGACCGGCCCCGGGCGGCCCGCCGCCCGGCCGATCCGGCCGCGCCCGGCGGGCGCCGCACGATCGGCCTGCAGGTCCTGCCCGCCGGGGCGCCGCGCGGCGCCGAGGACGGGCAGGGGATCGGCACCACCGTGCCCGGGCAGCGCGAGTCCGGGGCGGTCACCGCGAACGGCCAGAGCCAGGGAGGCCCAGCCATCGAGTCCACCGCCAACGGCACCGCGCCCGTCAGGGCCGCCGTCGGGTCCGCTCCGCCGCAGGGCCGATCGGACGGGCCGGACGGACACCCCTACGACACCCCCGGTGTCCCGGCACCGCCGGCACCGCCGTCCGTCGAGGTGCTGACCGTCAGCCAGGCCGGCGAGCAGCTGGCCCTGCTGAGCGAGGTCGGCAACCGGGTCGGCACCACCCTGGACCTCGACACGACCGCCCGCGAGCTGTGCGAGGTCCTCGTCCCGCGGGTCGCCGACTTCGCCTGCGTCGACCTCCTGGACGGCCTGATCTCCGACTCGGAGCTGCCCGACGAACGCCCGGACGACCGGACGATGCTGCGCCGGGTCGCCCGCGCGGTGAACAGCTCCCCCGGCCACTGGGACCACGTCCTGGACGAGGGCGCCCTGCTCGCGATGCCCCGTTCCACGCCGCCGGGCCTCGCCCTGCAGGAGAACCAGCCGGTGCTGGTGCCGGTGATCGACCCGGACGTGGCGGTGGACTACGCGGCCTCGCTGGGCGGCGGGCCGGACCTGGTGCCGGTGGTGGTCGGCCGGTCGATGCTGGTGCTGCCGCTGTCCGCCCGGGGCACGGTGCTGGGCATCCTGAAGCTGCTGCGGCTGCCGGACCGCTCGCCGTTCGACAAGTCCGACGCCGCCACCCTGAAGGAGCTGGCGGCCCGGGCCGCGCTGTCGCTGGACAACGCCCGGCTGCACCGGGCGGAGTCCCGGGTGGCGACCACCCTGCAGCGGTCGATGATCCCGACCCGGCCGCCGCGGATCCCCGGTGTGCAGATCGCGCACCGCTACCTGCCGGGCGACTCCCGGGCGGAGGTCGGCGGCGACTGGTTCGACGCGATCCAGCTGCCGGGCAGCCGGGTCGCCCTGGTGGTCGGCGACGTGATGGGCCACGGCCTGCACTCGGCGGCCGCGATGGGCCGGTTCCGCACCGCCATG
This sequence comes from Kitasatospora sp. NPDC085895, assembly GCF_040702125.1. NCBI lineage: Bacteria > Bacillati > Actinomycetota > Actinomycetes > Kitasatosporales > Streptomycetaceae > Kitasatospora > Kitasatospora sp. NPDC085895. The sequence goes on from NZ_JBFBJY010000064.1 coordinate 49,954, forward strand.
CAGACCCTCGCCGCACTGGACCTGCCGCCCGGCCAGCTGCTGCGGCACCTGGACAACCTGGCCCACAAGCTCGGCGACGACCACCTGGCGACCTGCCTGTACGCGGTCTACGACCCGATCAACCGCACCTGCGAGCTGGCCAGCGCCGGGCACGTCCCGCCGGTGCTGGTGCACCCCGACGGCCGGGGCGAGCTGCTGGAGATCCCGGAGGGCGCGCCGATCGGCGTCGGCGGGGTCCCGTTCGTGGCGAAGCGGATCGACGTCTCGGACGGCTCGATGCTGGTGATGTGCACCGACGGCCTGGTTGAGGTGCGGGGCGGTGACATAGGAGAGGGCCTGGCCGCGCTCTGCGGCAACCTGATCGACCCCAAGCAGACCCCGGACGAGGCCTGCGACACGGTGCTGGAGCGGCTGCACACCGACGACCGGGCCGACGACGTCGCGCTGCTGGTCGCCCGCTTCGACGGCGTGCCGCCGAGCGAGGTGGCGACCTGGGAGCTCGCCGTCGCGGAGGGCGAGGTCCGCCGGGCCCGGTCGCTGGTGCGCGGCCAGCTCGCCGCCTGGGGGCTGGACGCCGTGGACGACACGGTGGAGCTGCTGGTCAGCGAGCTGGTGACGAACGCCGTCCGGGTCGCCAGGGACCACGTCCAGCTGCAGCTGATCAGGGTCGACAAGCTGCTGGTCGAGGTCAGCGACGACAACCACAACCTGCCGTCGCTGGAGCCCGCCGGTTCCATGGACGAGCACGGCCGGGGGCTCCACCTGGTCAGCAAGCTCGCCGAGCGCTGGGGGACCGCCCGCAAGGCGGTCGGCAAGGTGGTCTGGTTCGAACTGGCACTGCCCAGGGGCTGAAGGGCGCCGCCGTACGGCCCGGGGCCGTACGGCGGGGCCGCGGCACGGCCGGGTGGCCCCGGCGCACCGGGTCAGCGGACGAGCGGCACCGCCGTCCGCGGTCCGCCCTCGGCCGCCACGGAGGCGGCCGCGCCCACCCCGGCCAGCACCCGCGGCCAGAACTGCCCGAAGACCTCCAGCGAGGCCGCGATCAGCCCGGCCACCAGCACCGCCACGACGTGCTCCAGCCCGGCGAGGTTCGGCAGCAGCACGGCCTCGACGACCATCGCCAGCACCACCGCGCCGCCCGTCCACCAGGCCCGGCAGCGGATCGCCACGCAGACCGCCAGCGCGACCACGGCCGCGGACGGGCCGGTGTCCCGGACGTGGCCCACCCAGGTGGGGAAGCCGAAGAGGTGCTCCGGGCCGAGCTCCACGCCGATCCGGGCGAAGAGCGTGCCCGCCAGGGTGCAGGCGTAGGCG
>NZ_JBFBJY010000065.1:0-50904 GCF_040702125.1 Kitasatospora sp. NPDC085895
TCGCGGCGAGCAGCTCCCACGGAAGGTGGCAGCCGGGGTCGGAGACGCCCACGGCCGCCGCAGCGGCCCGGTAGGCGGCGAACACCGTGGCCGGCACCGCGGCCTGACCCCCCGTCGGCGTCACCGCGGCCGTCCAGCCCGCGCCGGGCGCGCCGGGCACGACCGGTGCGGCAGGCGGCTGGGCCCAGGCCCGGCGGGTGCCGCCGTCCATCGGCAGCGATGTGTCCGCCGCCCCCGCCGGCGGCTGCTCGGCCGCGACCGCCGCGGCCGGCACCGGCCCGACCGGTCCGCCCGGTGCGGCCACCGCCGCGATCACCACTGCCGCAGCCGCTGCCCGCAGCAGCCCGGCCCACTTCCGTCCGACCCCCACGCCCGTCCCCTCCCACATGATCATGACTGACGTATTACATCATCAACGGGCGACATCGATGCAGGTCGGCCGGGCAACGGCCGTCCACCGGCGGGCGGTTCCACCTCCGGCGGGGCGGAGCAGGGGCGCACGTCCGTGCGGATCAGGGGCGCACGGCGCCCACGTACGGCATGTAGTCGATCGGGAGGATCTCGATGTTCTTGCCGGTGCGCGGCGCGTGGATCATCTTGCCGCCGCCGATGTAGATGCCGACGTGCTGCAGGTTGGAGAAGAACACCAGGTCGCCGGGCTGCAGGTCGCTCTTGGCGACGTGCCGGCCCGCGTTCCACTGGTCCTGCGAGACCCGCGGCAGCGAGACGCCGCCGGCCCGCCAGGCGGCGCCGGTCAGCCCCGAGCAGTCGAAGCTGTCCGGCCCGGTGTCCCCCCATCCGTAGGGCTTGCCGAGCTGGGCGTAGGCGAACTGGAGGGCCGCCGCGGCACGTCCGGTGGCCGGGCCGGTGTACGTCTCGCGGGCGGAGTCGCGGGAGGACCGCGGGTCCTGGGCGTTCACCTTGGCGCGGTCGGCGAGCGACAGGGTGTTGAGCAGCCGGGTGGCCTCGCCCAGCTTGGCCTGCACCTGCTTCTTCTCGCCGGCCAGCGCCCGGTCCGTCTCGTCGAGCCGGGCGAGCACCGCCGTCGCCTCGGACCGCCGCTGGTCGAGGCGACGCTGCTGGTCCTGAAGCAGCCGCAGCAGGTCGCTCTGCGAACTGGCGGCGATGTCCTGGGAGGAGGCCCGCTGAAGGTAGTTGGTCGGGTCGGACGACAGCATGAGGGCGACGGTCGGATCGACGTTGCCGGTGCGGTACTCGTCGGCGGCGACGGCCGACAGCCGCTCGCGGAGGCCCGTCATCTTCTCCTGGGCGGTGGCGACCTGGTCCTGCAGCTGGCCGGCCTCCTTCCGCAGGCGCTCCTGCTCCTCCTTGAACTTGTCGTACTTCTCGGTGGACGCCTCGGCCTGCTCGTTGAGGTCGTCCACCTGTGCCTTGACGGTCGCCAGGTCGGCCGTCGGCTCGGCGTGCGCGCCGCCGGCGGAGGAGAGCAGCGCGGAGCCGGCGGCGGCCGTGGTCAGCAGTGCCATGCGGGTGCGGCCGGGCTGGGCGGGCTTGCGTCGGGTCCCCATCGTCTGCGGTCACTCCCTGGCTCGGGCGGGCCGCCGCGGATGCGGCGGGCCGTCGTCGGCTGTGCGGCGGCGACCGCCGACCGCGCATGTGCGAAGTAACTTAGTAGGCCGGGGTGGGGTGTTGGCAACCCGCCCCCGGAATCACTGACGGCGGATCAGGCGACGTGGCCGATGACCAGCGGCAACGGCGGCGGCGCCACCGCTGCGGCCCGACAGGCGTTCAGCGCTGTTGCGAGCGAGCTGATGTGAGTGATAGTCAGCCGCGGCACGCGTTCCGGCCCGGCGGGGAGCGCGAGGGTCGTCACGGGCGGTCGTCGGGCGCCCGGTCGGCCAGGGCCTCGCGCAGCGCGGCGGTCTGGTCCTCGTCGATGCCGTCGACGAACAGCATCAGGGCGGCCCGCGGGTCCGCGGCCCCGCCGAGCACCTCGCGCATCACCTCGGCGGTGTGGGCCTCGTGCGAGCGCACCGGCTCGTACACCCAGGCCCGGCCCTGCTTGGCCCGGTGCAGGTAGCCCTTGCGGAACAGGATGTCGGCGACCGTGTTGACGGTCGTGTACGCCACCGGCCGCACCCCGTTCAGGTCGTCGACCACCTCGCGGACGGTCGCCGGTCTGCCCCAGGACCACAGTCGTTCCATGATCTCGGTCTCCAGCTGACCGAATCCGCGCATCGAGCCACCGGAACCCTTCACCGCACCCGCTCCGCCACGCCAACGCAGCACAGAGTGCCAGGCCGGGCCGCACCCGCCAATCCCCGGTCGGCGGGACGGGCCCCGACCGGCCGACCGGGACCGTGACGCGGACGTCAGGACCGGGCGGCGGTGGTGCGACCGGCGGCGGACCGCCCGGAGGCGAGGGCGAGCACCAGGGCGACGGCGACCAGCGCGGCGGCCACCGCGAAGGTCGTGTGCAGGCCGGTGGCGACGGCGGCCGGACGCGCGGCGGTGAGGTCGTCCGCCCCCGCCGCGGCCGCGAAGACGGCCCCCATCACCGCGGTGCCGGTGATCAGCCCGAGGTTGCGCGACAGGTTGAGCACGCCCGACACCACGCCCCGGCGGTCCGGCGGGACGTCCGCCATCACACCGGTGTTGTTGGCCGTCTGGAACGTCGCGTAGCCGACCGTCACCAGCACGACGGGCGCGAGGTAGCCGGGCGCGCCGAGGCCCGCCGGCGCCGCGCACAGGGCGAGACAGCCGACGGTCATCGCCGCGAGGCCCGCCGCGGTCGTCCACCGGGTGCCGATCCGGTCCACGATCCGCCCGGCCGGCACCCCGGTCACGGCGGTGACCAGCGGGCCGACCGACATCACCAACCCGACGCCGGCCGCCGGGAGGCCCAGCGCACGGGACAGGTAGAACGGCCCGACCACCAGCGTCGCCATCACCACCGTGGACACCAGCGCGCTCATCGCGAGGCTCGCACGCAGGGCGCCGTCCCGGAACATCGCGGGCCGGACCAGCGGCGCGGCCGAGCGGCGCTCCACCAGCACGAAGAGCACCGCGCCCAGTCCGGCCGCCGCGAGCAGGCCGAGGCCGAGCGTGCCGAACCGGCCGCGTCCCAGCGTCATCGCCAGCGCGTACGCGGCGAGCGTCAGGGCCAGCAGCAGGGTGCCCGCCCGGTCCGGCCGCGGTCGGGCGGACGCCGTGCCGCCGGGGGCGTCCGGGGCGTCCGGCGGCAGATGACGGTGTGCCAGCAGCAGGCCGAGACCGCCGAGTGGCACCAGGACGAGGAAGACCGCCCGCCATCCCGGCCCCGCGACCAGCAGGCCGCCGAGCGAGGGGCCGAGCGCGGTGCCCACCGCCGACATGGTGCCGAGCAGCCCCATCGCGCGGCCCGTCCGCTCCTTCGGCACCGTCCCGCCGACGAAGGCCATGGTGAGCGCCATCATCACGGCGGCCCCCAGGCCCTGTGCCGCCCGGGCGGCGATCAACAGCCAGAGCGCGGGCGCCGCGCCGCACAGCAGCGACGCCACCGTGAAGAGCACGATGCCGCCGAGCAGCAGCCGGCGGCGGCCGACGACGTCACCGAGCCGGCCGGCGCCGACGATCGTGGTGGTGGTCGCCAACAGGAAGGCCAGCACGACCCACTGCACCGCCGCGAACGGCGCCGAGAACGCCACGGACAGGGTGGGCAGGGCGACATTGGCGATGCTGATGCCGAGCGAGGGCAGCAGCATCGACAGCGAGAGCGCGGCCAGCGCCCAGCGGGCGGAGGACGGCGCCGGTGCGGGCGCGGTCGCCCGGGCGGTGGTGGCCGCGGTCGAGGGCTTCACCGGGCGGCCTCCTCACCGGTCGGCGCAGCGGGGGCGGACGGGGAAGCGGGGGCGGACGCGCGGCGGACGGCGACCACGACGGTGTCGTGCACCGTGACGGGCCGACCCGCACGGTCCTCGGCGGGGCGCGGTCGGGTCTGCGCCGTCCGCACCCGCCAGTCGGCCGGGTCGAGGGCGGCGGCGGCCTCCTCGGGGGTGAAGAGCATCTCCGGGAACAGCCGAGGGCCGCCGCCGCCCGCCAGGTCGCGCGGGTGGTGACCGGTGATCAGCAGCGTCCCGCCGGGCGCCACCGCAGCGGCGAGACCCGCGAACAGGGCCGGCCGGGCCGCGGCCGGCACGTGCAGGTACTGCGCGGTGACCAGGTCGAACCCCCCGCCCGCGGGCGGCCGTTCGCCGAGGTCGGCGCGGATCCAGGTGATCCGGTCGGCGACCTGCGGGCCGGCGGCCGCGGCCCGGGCGGCGGCCCGCTCCAGTGCGGTGGCGGCGAGGTCCGTGGCGGTGACCCGCCAGCCCCGGCCGGCGAGCCAGAGCGCGTCGGCGCCCTCGCCGCAGCCGGCGTCCAGCGCCCGCGCGGGGGCCAGCCCGGCGGCCTCGGCGACCAGTTGCGGATTGGGGAGTCCGCTCCAGAGCGAGGTGCGGGTGCGGTACCGCTCCTCCCACGCCTCCCGTCCGAAGTCCGCGTCCGTCCCGGCGGGTCCGCCGGTGTTCCCGATGCCGTGCTCGTGTTCGTCCATGCGGCCGAGACTGGCGCCGACCGTGCCGGACCGGCAACGATCGTTGCCGTTTCCGGGACGTCCGCGGTGGAATGGCCCCATGGACCACACCCCGGCCGTCGCCGCCGCCCTCGCCGAGGTCGGCCCCCGGCTCAGACTCCTGCGCACCCGGCGCGGCATCTCCCTCGCCGGCCTGGCCGAGGCCACCGGCATCTCCAAGAGCACGCTGTCCCGCCTGGAGTCCGGGCAGCGCCGGCCCAGCCTGGAACTGCTGCTGCCGATCGCCCAGGCCCACCGCGTGGCCCTGGACGAGCTGGTCGGCGCCCCGGAGACCGGCGACCCGCGGGTCCGGCTCAGACCCCGCCAGGTCAACGGCCGGACGGTGCTGCCGCTCACCCGGCAGCCCGGCTCGCTGCAGGCCTGGAAGGTGATCGTGCCCGCCGCCCAGAGCGAACCTGAACTGCGCGTCCACGAGGGCTACGAGTGGCTCTACGTGCTCTCCGGACGGCTGCGCCTGGTGATCGGGGACCGCGACACCGTCCTCGGCACCGGGGAGGCCGCCGAGTTCGACACCCGGCTGCCGCACTGGTTCGGCAGCACCGGCGAGCACCCGGTCGAACTCCTCAGCATCCTCGGCCGGCAGGGCGAGCGGATGCACGTCCGCGCGCGGCCCCACCGCACCGCCGCGGACGGGTCCGCCCACTGAGCCGCCGAGGACGTCTCCGCTCCCGGTGCAGCCCGGCCGGGCCGTCACCCGCTCCGGCAGTCACCTGCTGCGGCCGTCACCCGCCGCGCGAGGAGATCAGGCCGGTGGTGAGGACGCTCTCGTCCGACAGGTCGACGATCGCGAAGGCCGACGGCAGCCGCCGGTCGGCCGGACCGAACCGGAGGTCCACCAACCGGTGCCGGTAGCGCGGGCTGTGCAGGTCGACCTCGGCCAGTACCCGGCCGGCGCCGGCGTCGATGTCCACCCCGGCGGCCGCCAGCAGCCGGCTGTCGCGGACGAGGTCCCGGGCCAGGCGCTGCTCCGCCTCCGCCAGGGCCGGCGGCGGGCGGCCGGTCGCCACCTCCAGCACCCGTCCCGCGGCGAGGCCGACGGTGGCCTCCACCGCCGCACCGTCCGTGTAGTTGTAGACGACCACCAGCGGATCCCCCCGGTGCCGCCCGGCCGCCGTGGTGTGCACCCCCAGCACCCGGTACCGGCCGCCCTCGATGCTGCGCCGCACCTCCGGGTCGGCGAGGGCGAGTTCGGCCGCCCGGTCGCGGTCGGCCGCGGTCAGCCCCGGCCCGGCCTCCTCGGCACCGAACCGCCGGGCCGGTGCCACCGGCGTCAGCAGGCCCCGGCGGTACCGGGCGTCCCCGCCCGGCGGCGCGGCGGGGCACGCGGCGGGGACGGCGTCCGTCCCGGCCGCGGGCACTACGGATTCCTCGCACATGGCTGCGCCCTCCGGGCGGTACGCGCCTGCCGGCCGATGCCCTCCGGCGGGCCCGGGGCGGGCCGCGTGCGGCCGACGTCGGGGGCCGGCCGGAGGGGAGGGACGACCGGTCCTCCCTCCATCCTGAGCGCCCGGCCGGGGCCGGGCAACCAGGTCACCGTCCGCCACGCCGGACCTCCGCGGCCGAGGTCACCGAGCGTCAGCCCCGCGGTGGATCCGGCCTCCTGGGCCCGTGGCGCGTCGGCCGACACCGGCGACCACCGTCGCTCGGGCGCTGCCGACGGTGACGCGCAGTGGCGACCGCCACCCGCACCGGCGCTGCGGACGGTCGCCCTCCGTGCACCCGGGCCGTCGCATCCGGTGGCCGCATTCGGCCGCCGCGTCCGGTGGCCCTCCCGGCGGCCGCGCCCCGGATCGGCCGCCCGTCGGATCCGCGGGCGTCAGACCGTCCAGGTGCGGGTGCACAGCACGAGGCGGTAGCCGTCCGGATCGGCGACCGTCACCCCGTACTCGTCCCAGTACGGGTTGTGCGCCGGGACCCGGGTGCCGCCGTGGGCGGTCAGCCGGTCGACCAGGGCCTCGTCCACCGGGGTGCCGAGGTAGAGGACGAGCAGGTCGTCGGCGGTCGGCACGGGCGTGACCGGCAGATCGGGGTCGTGGGTGAGCTCCAGGTGCCAGTCGGCGCCGGGCAGGCCGACCATGAGCAGGTCGTGCTCGCCCGCCACGTGCTCGGTGGTGCGCCACAGCACGGCCATGCCGAGCCCGCCGACCCAGAACCGCTCGGCGGCGGCGAGGTCGAGGGACGGGCGGGCGATCCGGATGCGGACGGAGGGCTCGATCATGCCGACCGCTCCAGGGCCGCACGCCAGACCGGGCTGTCCACGTAGTGGTTGTCGTACTGCTCCGAGGAGGCCGCGATCTCGGCCGGGTCCGCCTCGCCGCGCATCACCCGCCCGAGCAGCCGCAGGTAGTCGAAGCGCCCCATGCCGGGGGTGAACACGAACAGCACGTCCGCCTCCTCGCCGGGGGCGGCGGCGAAGGCGTGCGGGGTGTGCGGCGGCACCGCGAGGAAGTCGCCCGCGCCGAGGACGCTCACCTCCTCGCCGACCAGCACCTGGAGGGACCCGCTGATCACGAAGAAGAGCTCCCACGCCTTGGTGTGGAAGTGCGCCGGTGCGCCCGCCGCTCCCTTGGCGAAGCCGGAGCGGTAGCTGGTGAACCCGCCCCCGGTGCGGGAGGAGTCGGCGAGCAGCGTCATCACACTGCTCGGGTCCGCGCAGGTCTCGGCCTCGGCGCACCGGGTGAGCACGGGTTCGAGCATGTCGCGGGCGGTGCCGGTGTTCTGATCCGTCGTCATGATGATCACTGTACCGAGGCAAAGACCCGCCGGCGCGGGGCAATTCAGTGCCGTGATCCTGGGCCAATTGCGGCCCGCGGCGGTCGCGTGCCCCCGCCTGCGCAGCACCGCTCGCCGCGGCCGCGGCTCAGGTCTCGGGCTTCGGGGACCAGCCGGGCGGGCCGAAGAGGTGGCCGGCGCGGTCCCGCCAGCGGGCCGCCGCCCTGACGTCCCGCCAGACGGCCGCGTACTCGTGGAAGGCCACCCGGAACGGGTTGTGGGTGGTGATGTTCTTCGTCAGTCCGTAGACCACCCGCTCGCCCTCGGGCTCGAAGCTGCCGAACAGCCGGTCCCAGACGATCAGGATGCCGCCGTAGTTGCGTCCAGGTACACCTGGTTGGAGCCGTGGTGCACCCGGTGGTGCGACGGGGTGTTGAAGACCAGCTCGACGGGCCGCCAGAGCCGGTGCACCCGCTCGGTGTGCAGGAAGAACTGGTAGATCAGGCTGATCGACTGCTGCAGCAGGATCATCCACGGCGGGAGACCGAGCGCCGCCAGCGGCAGCCAGAACGGCAGCGAGGTCATCGGCGTCCAGCTCTGCCGCAGCGCCGTCGAGAGGTTGTACCGGACGCTGGAGTGGTGCACCACGTGGCTCGCCCACAGCACCCGCACCCGGTGGTGCGCCCGGTGGAAGGCGTAGTACGCCAGGTCGTCGGCGAGGAGGAGGAGCAGCCAGGTCCAGGCAGACGAGGGGGAGGGGTGCCAGGGCGCGAGGGTGTACACCCCGGCGTACGCCAGGACCGCGGAGACCTTCCACGGCAGGCCGACCACCTGGCTGCCGGCGCCCATCGACAGCGAGGTGGCGGTGTCGCGGACCTCGTAGCCGTACTCCTCGTCGTCGGGCAGGAAGCGGTACGACAGCGCCTCGACGGCGACCAGCAGGACGAACGCGGGTATCGCGTAGACCACCGCGGGAATCATCCGGCCGCCTCCCGTCCTGCCGCGGCGGACGGCGCCGGCTCCGCGGCGGGGGACGGCACGGCGCGCGAGAGCAGCTCCCGGGCGGCCCGTTCGGCGGCCGCGGCGTCACCGGCGGCGATCAGCTCGGCGAGACGCAGATGGGCCGTCACGTCCAGCAGCTCGTCGGCGCGGTGCGCCGGGGGCACTTCGCCGACCGGCAGCGCGCCGCCCACCAGGCTGTTGAACGCCAGCAGGTAGGCGAGGTTGCCGGAGCCGGTGACGATCAGCCGCCACCAGGCGATGTCCGCGGTGCCCAGTGCGGCCAGGTCCGGACCGATCCGCCCGAGGGCGGCCGCCGCCGCGGTGATCTCCGCCGCCTGGTCGGGCGAGCAGCGTTCGGCGCACAGCCGGGCGGCGTCCGCGCCGATGCAGGCCCGCATCTCCAGGGCGTCGCGCTGCAGCCCGGCGAGTGCGGGCGGCACCCGGGACCCGGCGGACGCCTGCAGCACCAGGTCCAGTCCGGCCGAGGCGCGCCAGTCCAGGACGCGGGTGCGCCCGCCCTGGCTCACCTCCACCAGCCGGGCCTGCTGCAGGCGCTTGACCGCCTCGCGCACCGCGTGCCGATTGACCCCGAACTCCGCCGCCAGCTCCCGCTCGGCCGTCAGCGCGCCGCCGGGCGACAGCACACCGTTCAGAATCCGCTCCTCCAGCAGCGAGAACAGCTGGTCCGAGACCGCTTCCCGCCGGATGGTCCGCTCCGTCATGGCCGTCAGCATGCACCCGCCGCGACCACTGGTCAACTGGTTGGACCAGTTGAATGCCCGGAGCCGGCGGCCGCCCGCGGCGGACGGTCAGCGGCCGGTGGCGAGCGTCGCGCCGCCGGCGCAGTCGAGGACGGTGCCGGTGGTGAAGCCGTTGCCCGCGAGGTAGGCGATGGCCTGGGCGACGTCCTCGGGGGTGCCGCTGCTGCCGCAACGAGGCCGCGCGCGAGGCCGTCCTGACCGCGACCATGCAGCTGCTGCGCGAGCCGGGCCGGGAACTGACGATCGACCGGATCGCCCGCGCGGCCGGGGTCGGCAAGCAGACCGTCTACCGTTGGTGGCCGACCAAGGGCGCCGTGGTGGCCGAGGCGATGGCCGACAGCGCGACCGCCGCCGTCGGCCTGCCCGACACCGGCGACCTCCGCGACGACCTCGCCGCCTTCTTCCGGGCCAGCTTCCAGGCCCTCCAGGACCCGGGCATGGTGTGGCTGCTCGGCGAGGCCGTCTCCGGCGCGCAGCGCGAGCCGGCCGTGGCGGAGGTGCTCCGGGACTTCACCGCCCGCCGCCGTGCCGCCCTCGGCGAACTCTTCGCCCGCGCCGCCGCCCGCGGGGTGCTGCGTCCCGGCACCGACCCGGAGGTGCTGGTCGAACTCGGCTACGGCTTCCTCTGGTACCGACTGCTGGTCGGCCACGCACCCCTGGACGACGCCGCGGCCGACACCCTCGCCGCCCACCTGACCGCCGCCGCCACCGCCTGAGTCCCGCCCGGGAGGGCGGCTACCAGGCGACCGGCAGCTCGTGCACCCCGTACACCACCATGTCGGCGCGGTAGCGGACCGACTCGTACGGCACGGCCAGCCGCAGCCCCGGCAGGCGGCGGAACAGCGTCTCCAGGGCGATCTGCAGCTCCGCCCGGGCCAGCGGCTGCCCCAGGCACTGGTGGACGCCGAAGCCGAACGCGAAGTGCCGGCGGGCGTCCCGATCCAGGTCGAGGCGGTCGCCGTCGGGGAAGACCGCCGCGTCCCGGTTGGCGGTCGAGATCATGCAGAGCACGCCCTCGCCGGCCCGGACGAGGGTGCCGCCCAGGTCGACGTCCTCGACCGCCACCCGCGGGACGCCGAGGTGGACCACGCTCAGCCAGCGCAGCAGCTCCTCGACCGCCCCCTTGACCAGGGCCGGTTCGGCCCGCAGCCGGGCCGCCTGCTCCGGGTGGCGCAGCAGGGCGAGGGTGCCGAGCGCCGTCATGTTGGCCGTCGTCTCGTGGCCGGCGACCAGCATCAGCAGGCCGGTCGCCGCCGCCTCCTCGGGGGAGACGTCGGGGCGGGCGGCGAGCCGGCCGAGCAGACTGTCGTCGGGCTCGCGCCGCTTGCGGGCGGTCAGTTCGGTGAGGTAGTCGGTGAGTTCGCGCTGCGCGGCACCGACGCGCTCCGCGGGCGCGGCGATGTCCAGCAGGACGCCGCTGCGGCCCTGGAAGAAGCCGTGGTCCTCGTAGGGCACGCCGAGCAGGTCGCAGATGACCAGCGAGGGCACGGGCAGCGCGAACGCGGCGACCAGATCGGCGGGGGAGCCCCCGGCGATCATCCGGTCCAGCGCGTCGTCGACGATCCGCTGGATCCGCGGGCGCATCGCCTCGACCCGCTTGACGATGAAGTCACCGGTGAGCATGCGCCGTTGGCGGGCGTGCTCGGCGCCGTCGAGGCGCAGGAACGACGGGGTGGCCCGGTTCACCAGCTCGCGCCGGCCGGGGGAGAGGAACGGGAAGCCCGGGTGCCGGGCGTCGGCCGAGAAGCGGTTGTCCGAGAGCACCGTACGGACCTCGGCGTGACCGGTGACCAGCCAGCAGTCGGAGCCGTCCCACAGTCCGGCGCGGGTGACGGGGGCGGTGCGGTGGGCCTCCCGGTAGGCGGGCGGCGGGGCGAACGGGCAGCCGCCCCGGTCGGCGGGCAGCGCCGGCCGGGCGGAGCGCGTGTCGGGGGCGGAACGGGCGGATTCGGTCGGGGTGGTGGTCATGCCGGTCCTTCCGCGTGGGGGTGGGTGGTCACTCGTCGAGCGCGGTGTCGAGCACGGTGATGGCACTCCCGGGGCAGAGCGCGGCGGCGAGCCGGACGGCTGCGCGCTGCTCCTCGGCCGGCCCGGGGCGGACGAGCCGGACGAGCCCGTCCTCGTCGGACTGGTCGAAGACCCCGGGCGCGGTCAGTACGCACTGGCCCGAGCCGCAGCAGCGGTCCTGATCGACGGTCACCTGCATCGCGCGCCTCCAGCGGCAGCGGGAACGGTTGCCTAGGTCAACCGATAGCACGCCGACCATCGCCGTGAGTACGTACCCGGAGAACTTCCGCGAACGTGTCCGATTCCGGGCGCCCGGTTTCGGCCGCCCCCGGCCGAGGGCGGAAACCGGCCGGGAGTTCCGCCCGATGTTTCGTTCCCGGATCGATCGCCACAGCACGGCCGGCCAGCGCAGACGGGTGTCCGGGTTTCGCTTCCGGCCCATTCACCTGCACCGGTCCACGCATGTTCGTCCGACGGTTGACGCCGGTGTTCGACCCGCTGCACCGACGCGAGCTGCTCCTCGTACAAGGGCGCCTTCGCCCGGATCCGCTCGCTGATCGACGGCCGGAGGCGCCAGGCCGACGTCGGCTACGTCCACCATCCGGTGCGCGGCGAGTACGCGCAGCTCCACCCCGGCGACGGGCAGGCCGACCGGATCGGCGTGTCGGTCTTCTCGCACGAGCTCTGCCGGTGGCCCCGCGCGGCGGCCGTCCCATACTTGAAGGACGGATCCTCGCCCGCCGCCGCGCCCGGTGGCGGGGCCCGAAAGGACGGCACGATGTTCCAGGAACGACGGGAACGCCGGGAGGCCAACCGCGCCTTCGACCACGGCGACGGCGTGACCCGGTACCGCATGCAGCAGAAACTGGTGTCGATCGGCGACGACTACTGGATCGACGACGAGTCCGGTGACCACGTGTACAAGGTCGACGGCAAGGCGCTCCGCGCCCGCCGCACCTTCCACCTGGAGGACGGGCAGGGCCACCGGGTCGCGACCGTGCAGAGCAGGCCGCTGCGGATCAAGGACTCGATGGCGATCGACGACGCCGAGGGGCACCGGGTCGCCGTGGTCAAGAAGGCCGTGATCAGCCCCGTCCGCGACCGGTGGACGATCAAGCAGGAGGACGGCGACGACCTCACCGTGGACGGCAACGTGGTCGACCACGAGTACACCATCGAGCGAGACGGCTACAAGATCGCCGAGGTCTCGAAGAAGTGGTTCCGGGTCCGCGACACCTACGCCGTGGACATCGGCCCGGACGCCGACCACACCACCGTCCTGGCGGCGGCCGTGGCCATCGACTCCATGGCCCACCCGGGCGACTGAGACCGGCACCTCGGCGGGGACGCCCGCCGTCCCGCGGCACGGCGGGGTTCCCGCCGGCGGCCGTACGGCAGGATTCCCGCCGTCCCGCGGCACCGGGAGGAAGCGGTCAGCGACCGTGGGCCGTGGGGTGCCGCGGCTCGTACACCGCGAGTTCCGCGCCGCTCGGGAGGCGGATCGCGGCGAGCCGGCCCCAGCCCCGGTCGCTCGGCTCGCGGGCGATCCCGACACCGCGGGCGCGGAGTTCGCCGAGCAGGGCGTCGAGGTCCTCGCACATCAGGTACAGCTCGTGCGAGGCCCCGCCCTCGGTGGGGTGGACGGCGAGCTCGGCCGGCGGCAGCCCGAAGACCAGCCAGCCGCCGCCCGCGTCGACCCCGGGGAACCCGAGGACGTCCCGGACGAAGGCCCGGTCGGCCTCGGCGTCCTGGCTGTACAGGATGACGTGCGCCCCGCTGATGCCGCCGACCCCGCTGCCCATGCGCCGTCCTCGCTCCCGGATCGGGGCGCGGGACCGCGCCCACCCTCATCCTCGCAGCGCGGGCGGCCCGCCCCGGCCACGGACACGCCGACCGTGCCCGGGCTGGAGAACCGTGCCCGGCCGGAGGGCGGTACGGGGCCGGGCGCGGGCTCAGGTCAGGCAGCCGAGATGGGCCAGCGCCCGCTTGAGCAGCACTCCCTGCCCGCCGGGCATCTCCTGCAGCACCAGATCCGAGGCGGCCTCCTGCGGGCTGAACCACACCAGGTCGAGCGCGTCCTGACGCGGCCTGCAGTCGCCGGCCACCGGCACGACGTACGCGAGCGCGACGGCGTGCTGCCGCGGGTCGTGGAAGGAGGTCACCCCCTGCGTCGGGAAGTACTCGGCGACGGTGAACGGCTGCAGCGAGGCGGGGATCCTGGGCAGGGCCACCGGCCCGAGGTCCTTCTCCAGGTGCCGCAGCAGCGCGTCCCGGACGCGCTCGTGGTGCAGGACGCGTCCGGAGACCAGCGTCCGACTGACCGTGCCGTCCGGCCCGATGCGCAACAGCAGCCCGATCTCGGTGACTTCGCCGGTGTCGTCGACGCGCACGGGCACCGCCTCGACGTAGAGGATCGGCAGCCGGGCGCGGGCCGTCTCCAGCTCCTCGGGCGCGAGCCACCCCGGATTGGTTTCCGTCATGTCAGCCATTGGCTGATCGTACGTTCCAGGGCTGTCCTGCGGGATCATCCTGTCACTGCGGGCCGGCGAGCTCTGCGTGTCGCGCCCCCGGCGAGGACGACCTGCCGGACCGTCAGCGTGCCACCGGGCCTCGCGCCCAGGCCCGGGACGTGTCTTCCAGGGCGCTCGGGTGGTCCATCCAGGGGCCCCCACGCGCCCCCATGTGGCATCCGTACGCCCTTGAAGACACGTCCTAGCGGCGGTCCCGGCGCCGGGTGCGCACCGCGACGTAGCCGGTCAGCGCGCCCAGGGTGACGCAGAGCGGCGAGTAGAGCGACAGGTCCCAGTGCCGGAACCCGGCCGGTGCGTCGCCGAGGCCCAGCCCGGAGACCACCAGCCCGCCGGCGCCGCGCAGCGCGAGCACCCCGGAGACCGTCCACACGCCCGAGCGCACCAGCCGGGAGGCGCCCAGCGGGCTCCGGGGCCGGGCGGCGGTGACGACCAGCCAGGCCGCCGTACCCAGCAGGCCCGCGACCGCGACCGTCGCAGGCCCGGACGGCAGCCGCGACTCGTCCACCCCCACCACGACGGTCGCGAACTCGGCCCGTGACTCCAGCGGCCAGGGCGAGAACGCCCACACCGCGTGCAGTGCCGCCGCCGCGCCCAGCCCCGCCGCCGCGGCGACCGCGGCCGCGCGACCCCCCGCGCCGGCCGGCGCCCGCTCACCCTGCACCGCACCGAGCAGCCACTCCCTGGCGTTCACCGCGCCACCCCCGTACTCGTCGACACCGAATCCGTACACCACTGTACGGATGTTCCGTACAGTACTGTACGGAACATGGCCAAGGGGAGAGTCAGCAAGGACGACTGGACGATGGCGGCGCTGCGCGCCCTCGCCCGCGGCGGGGTCGCCGCCGTGGCGGTGGACGTGCTCGCCAAGGAGCTGGGCGTCACCCGTGGCAGCTTCTACTGGCACTTCGACAACCGGGAGGCGCTGCTCGTCGCCGCCCTGGAGGCCTGGGAACGGCGCACCACCACCGAGCTCGTCGAAGCCGTCCGCGCCGAGCCCGACCCCTGGGTTCGTGCCCGGGTGCTGTTCGCCGAGGCCCTCGGCGGCGAGAAGATCGCCGGACTCGAGCCCGCCCTCGTCGCCCAGACCGCCCACCCGGCCGTCGCCGCCGTGGTCACCCGGGTCACCCGCACCCGGCTGGCCTTCCTCGCCGAGGTGTTCGCCGGCATCGGACACGACCCGCAGAGCGCCAGGCACCGTTCCCTGGCGGCCTACGCCGCCTACCTCGGCTGGCTGGAGCTGCGCCGCACCGCGCCGGAGACCGCCCCCGAGGCGCGGCCCGGCGACCCGGACGCGGCGGCCGCCCTCGACCACCTGGTCGCCATGATCCTGACCCCCGCCGCCCCGGCCCGTCCCTGAGCGGACGCCGGGGCGAGCCGCTCCCCGGGCGATCCGCGGAACCCGTCGGCGCCGAGTGCGCGTCAGAGACGGTGCCTGCCGCGTGCGTTCGGGCGGGCCGTCCCGCGGGGGTCGTGGGGGCGTGGTCATGAGGGGGACGGTATGGCCGGTTGGATCTTCTTCTTCGCCCTGCTGCTGGCGCCCGTCGCGTTCGGGCTGGCCCGGGAGGTCGGCACCCTGCGGCGGGCGAAGGCCGCCGATCGGCTGATGCGGCTCCTCGGCGGCAGCCCCGGATGGCGGACGATGGCGCCCGGTGAGACCTGGAACGAGTACGTCCCGCACTACCCCTGGCTGGACGTCCCGCGCGGCACCGCCGTCACCGGCCCGGGTCCGGACGGGCGCGAGGTCACCGTCGCCCGGTTCGTGCGCCTGGAGCAGCGCCGGGGCCTGCACTGGCTGCTGTTCCGCTACGAACTCCCGGAGCACGTGCCGATGATCCGGCTCGAACGGGCCTGGAGCGCGGCCGCCCTGGGACTCCCGGTCGTCCAGCCGGGGCTCTACGTCCCGATGTCGGCGACCGGTACGGAGGCGATCGCCGAGCCCCTGGTGCGCAGCGACCTGATCGACCGCCTCGCCGCCCTGGGCGCGCCCGCGGTCAGCCTCCAACGCAACGAGGCGTGCTTCCTGTACCACCCGCTGCCCGGCGGTCCCGGGACGGAGCGGTACGCGGCGGGGCTCGCCGCGCTGCTCCCCGACCTGTGCCGGCTCGCCTGCGCCACCGGGGAGGCGGAAGCCGCCCCGCCCGCCGACGGCACCGAGGACGACCGGAGCCAGGGCGGCGCCCGCCGCTGAGCCGATCCCCGGGTGTCGAAGCCCTCCCGCCATGAGCTAGGTTAGCCTTGCCTAAATTCGCGTGGTGGGAGGGTGTCATGGGGCACGGCTGGGAGGGCGTCGTCCTCAAGCTGATGCGGGGCAGGGACTTCGAGTTCACGGTGACCGCGGTCGAGGAGGTCACCGACCACTACCGGCGGGTGCGGTTCACCGACGGCGGGATGCTCGCCGCGACCGGCGTCCACCCGA
The DNA here is from genome assembly GCF_040702125.1 of Kitasatospora sp. NPDC085895. NCBI lineage: Bacteria > Bacillati > Actinomycetota > Actinomycetes > Kitasatosporales > Streptomycetaceae > Kitasatospora > Kitasatospora sp. NPDC085895. The sequence goes on from NZ_JBFBJY010000065.1 coordinate 16,003, forward strand.
CGATGTGGGTGCGCATCTGGTTCGACGACGCGGGGCGGCCGCACCAGCGCGCCTACACCCTCGTCGACCCCGACGCCTCCGGAGGAACGTTCAGCCTCGAATTCGCGCTGCACGACGGCCGCGCCAGCGACTGGGCGCGGAAGGCCGCACCCGGCGACACCGTCCAGGCCACCGTCCAGGGCTCAGCCTTCACCGCGCCCGACCCGCAGCCCCGGCAGCTGTTCGTCGTCGGCGACTCGGCCTCCGTCCCCGCCGTCAACTCGCTGCTCACCGCCCTGTCCGAGGTGCCGGCCACGGTCTGGCTGGAGACCCAGCACGACTCGGACGAGGACCTGCCGCTGCGCGCCGACCCCGAGCGGCACACCGTCCGCCGGCTGCCCCGCCGCGACGCCGGCGCCCACCTCGTCGCCGAGGTCCGGGAGGCGCTGCCGGCGCTGCTCACCGACCCCGCCGGCGCCTACGTGTGGATCGCCTGCGACACCGCGACCACCCGCGCCCTCACCCAGTTCGCCCGCAAGGACCTGGCCCTGCCGAAGCAGCGCGTCAACGCCCTCGGCTACTGGCGGCCCTGACGATCCGTGGTGCCGGCGAGGGGGCGACCCCTCGCCGGCACCAGGCGCGTCCGGCCGCCGCCACCGTCACGCCGCCGCCACCGTCACGCCACTGCCACCGTCGCGCCATCGCCGACCCGAACCCGTGCCACCGGAGGAGAGACCATGACCACCAGCGCCCCGACCGCCGTCCGGGAGACCACCCCCGCCGCCGTCCACGAGCAGACCGTGCCCGGCTTCGGGACGGTCGCCGTCCGCCCGCTGGACCCGTCCGGCGACGCCGCCCTGGTGCACGGCTGGGTGAACGAGGAGAGAGCGCGCTTCTGGGGCATGGTCGGCCACACCCGCGAGGCGGTCCGCCGGATCTACGCCTACGTGGACTCGCTCGACACCCACCACGCCTACATCGTGGAGCGGGACGGCACGCCCGTCGCCCTCTTCCAGACCTACCGGCCCGAACACGACCCCGTCGGCGAGTGCTACCCCGTCCGGCCGGGCGACTTCGGCGTCCACCTGCTCCTCGCGCCCGCCGACGGCGAGCCCGCCCCCGGCTTCACCGCGGGCCTGATCACCGCCCTGCTCGGCTTCGTCTTCGCCGACCCCTCCCGGCTCCGCATCGTCGCCGAACCCGACGCCCTCAACGAGAAGTCGATAGCCCGCACGCTGCGCACCGGCTTCGAGCTCGGCCCGCAGATCGACCTGCCCCACAAGCGCGCCCAGCTGGTCTTCCTCACCCGCGAAACGGTCGCCCAGGCCCTCGCCGCCCGTTCGTAGGAGTCGTCCTCGGGGCGGACCCGGGCCGTCGGTCCAGGGGGCGTGGGGGAAAAGGGGGTGCACCGACCGCAGGCCGCCGCCTAGGGTCGGCCGGGTGAGCACCCGTGACTTCCGAATCACCGTCCGAGGCGTCTTCGACGGCCTCGACGAGGCGCAGCGCGCCGAACTCCTCGCGAACGCCGCCGAGCACGACGTGCTGCGTGCGGCCTTCACCCCCGAGGGGCACCTGAGCTACGACATCGCCGCCCGCACGGCCTTCACCTTCCGCTTCGCGGACTCCGGCGAGGCCGAGGAGGACATCCTCACCGCCACCGAGCGGGCCGAGACCGCGGCCGCGGCCTGGCTGACCGGGCACGGCTACGGCTTCAAGAACCTCCGCTCGCAGGCCGAGGACCTCTCGCAGGCCGCCCTCGGCAAGCGCCGCCGCCGCGAGGCCGTCCGCGGGCTCTGACCCGCTGCCCGGGAGGGCCGGGAGGCCGCCGTCCCCGCTCGGGGGATGTGGGGACGGCGGCGGTACCCGGGGCGCGGCGACTACTTCTGCCAGCCGACCGAGGTGATGACCGTGTCGGCGAGGCTGCCCGCGCCGAAGTTGGCGAGGCCCTTGCGGACGGCGACGATGCTCGGCCGCTGGTACAGCTCGACGGTGTGGCCGAGCTCCCAGATCCGGACGTCCGCCTGGTTGTAGAGGTCGGCGGCCTGCGCCGGGTCGAGGGTCGCCGCGGCCTTGCGCAGCAGCGAGTCGATCTCGGGCGTGCTCAGCTTGGAGTAGTTGCCGAACACGTTGTCGCCCTGCGGCGCACGGTAGATCGGCACCGTCCTGGAGAGCGGGAACGAGCCGGTGTTGCGCCAGCTCGCGAGGTCGAACCGGCCCTGGTTGATGTACTTCGAGAAGTACTCCTTGCTCGGCACCTTGTCGATCGACAGCTTGACCCCGACCTGCTGCAGCATGCTCTGCACCGCGGCCGCCAGGTCCGCCTGGGCCTGGGTGGAGCCGTCGCTCATCACGTAGTGCAGCTCCAGCGGGTGCCCGTCCTTGCCGCGGGTGCCGCCGGCGTCCTTCCAGCCGGCCTCGTCGAGCAGCTTGCCGGCCACCGCCGGGTCGTACTTCACCCAGTCGCCGGCGTTGGCGCGGTAGCCGCTCTGGTTGGTCATGAACAGGTGGCTGTCCAGCGGCTTGAACTCCACCGGCACGCCCTTGTTGGCGATCTTGATCAGTGAGGCCCGGTCCAGCGCCCGGCCGAGCGCCTGACGGACCTTCCGGTCGGCGAGCGCGCCGTTCCCGCCGAAGGAGATGTGCACCTCGTCCCAGGGCGTGCCGGTGCGGATCGCCGCGTCCTCGGCGTCCTTGAGCTGGCCGTACGCGGTGGCGGTGCCGGCCGAGGCGTAGTCCACCTCGTTGTTGAGGAAGGCCTGGGTGATGGCGGCGGAGTCCATCACCCGGTAGGTGATCCGGTCCAGCTTGGGCTTCGGCCCCCACCACTTCGGGTTGGGCACCAGGGTGATGGTCTGCGCGGTCTTGTCGGCGTTCTGCAGGACGAACGGGCCGCCGTAGACCGGGACCTTCTCGATCCAGCCCTCGTTGAACTCCTTCGGCGTGGAGATCCCCGCCGCCGGCAGCAGCGGGTTGAACAGGCTCTGCCAGTCGGCGTACGGCTGGGCGAAGGTGACCTTGACCTCGCCGGGCGCGGCGCCCTGCTCCACGGCGGAGATCTGCTCGTAGCCGGAGGAGTCCGCGAGGTTGTACGCCGGGTCCTTGCCGTTGGAGGCCTGCCAGACGGCCTTGAAGTCCTGGTAGCCGATCGGCTTCCCGTCCGACCAGGCCGCCTTCGGGTTGAGCCGGTAGGTCACCACCTGCGGCGAGGTGGAGGTGACCTCGGCCGACACCAGGTACTCGGGCACCGGCTGGTAGACGCCCTTGGCGTCCGAGCGGAAGAGCCTCGCCTCCAGGTAGCCCATGATCTCGACCGCGTCGCCGTAGGTGCCGTCGACCTGGTACGGGTTCCACTGGGTGATCCACTGCTGGAGCGGCTCGCGCAGCTCGCCGCCGTCCTTGATCCGGTCCAGCGGCTGCGGGTTGTTGTCCTCGGCGCCCACCGTCGGCACCACCGTCTTGGCCGCGTCGTCCGCCGTGCCGTCGGTCTGGCTGCTGCAGGCCGTGGCGGCCAGCGCCACGGCGAGTGCCGCGGCGGCGGCCCGGCCGAGTCTGCGGGTGGCGAGCGATGCGTCCATCGGGAAGTCCTCGGGGGTCTCGAAGAGTCGTGGGCGGCCGCCAGGTGTGGCGGCACTTGAACGTGGGCAGCCAAGTCGGTGCCGGCAGGCAGAACGTAACAGCCCATCAGCTCCGGCGACAGGGGGTCATGCGCAGAACTGATCGAAACGAAACGGGGCGCAATCCGGTGGCAACATGCTGTCCGCACCCGTCTGATCGACTGTGACCAGCGCGTTCACCGACCCGTCCGCACCGCGCCGTGCAGCAGGCCCTGGACGGACCGTCCGAGGTGCCGTACAACTGCTGCGCGAAACTGCGTCAAAAACCCTCCGAACGAAGGCGAACGACCATGTTCTCCAGGTGTGCGAACCACACCGGCGGTACGCCGTGACCCGCTACCTCGCGAAACGGCTCGGCTACTACGCCGTCCTCCTGGTCGCCGCCGTCTTCCTCGCCTACGCCCTCTCCTGCGCCGCCCTCGGCCCCCGCGCCTACTTCGAGGCCAAGCAGCCCAGGCCCTCCGCGGCCGCCGTCGACCGCCAGCTCACCGCGCTCAACATCAACGACCGCACCCCGGTCGTCGAACGCTTCGCCACCTGGACCGACGGCCTGCTGTTCCACGCCGACCTCGGCCGCACCATCCACAACACCCCGGTCAACGAGGAGTTCGGCCGCCGGATCTGGGTCTCGCTGCGCCTCCTGCTGATCGGCAGCCTGCTCGGCATGCTGCTCGGCGTCGCCGGCGGCGCCTGGAGCGCCGTCCGCCAGTACCGGCTCTCCGACCGGGCGCTCACGCTGCTCTCCTTCGTGCTGCTCTCCACCCCGGTCTTCCTCGTCGCGCTGCTCCTCAAGAACGGCGCCATCGCCGCCAAGGACGCCGCCGGCCACGAGGTGGTCCCCTTCACCGGCTACGAGACGCCCAACCTCGCCGGCGGACTCGGCGCCCACCTCGCCGACTGGAGCCTGCACCTGCTGCTGCCCACGCTCTCGCTCGCCCTCGGCGGCCTCGCCGTCTACAGCCGCTACCAGCGCTCCACCATGCTCGACGTGCTCGGCTCCGACTACCTGCGCACCGCCGAGGCCAAGGGGCTCACCCGAAACCGCGCCCTGCTCAAGCACGGCCTGCGCACCGCCGTCATCCCGATGTCGACGATGTTCGCCTACAGCTTCCTCGGCATCTTCACCGGAGCCGCCTTCACCGAGACCATCTTCGGCTGGCACGGCATGGGCGAATGGTTCATCCAGGCCGTCAACGAACAGGACATCAACGCCGTCGTCGCGGTCAACCTGTTCGCCGCCGTCGTCGTGCTCGCCGCAGGCTTCCTCGCCGACGTGCTGCACGCCGCGCTCGACCCCCGGGTGAGGTACTGATGACCGCCACCGCCCTGCCCGAGACCGCCGCCCCCGCGCCCGCCGCGGACCGCGCCCCCGCCGGCCGGCTGCGCCTGGTCGCCGGCCGCCTCGCCGCCTCCAGGGGCGTCGTCGTCGGAGCCGCCGTCCTGCTGCTGCTCTTCCTGCTCGCCTTCCTCGGCCCGCACCTGACGCCCTGGGACTACGCCACCCCCAACTACGGCCAGATCCGCCGCCCGCCCTCCGCCGAGCACTGGTTCGGCACCAACGGCATCGGCCAGGACGTCTTCGCGCAGACCGTCCGCGGCCTGCAGAAGTCCCTGGTCATCGGCCTTCTCGTGGCCGTGCTCTCCACCGGCCTCGCCTCCCTGGTCGGCGCCTGCGCGGGCTACTTCGGCGGCTGGACCGACCGGCTGCTGATGTTCCTCGTCGACCTGATGCTGATCTTCCCCGGCTTCCTGGTCATCGCCATCGTCTCGCCGCGGCTGCGCGGCACCGGCTGGCTCGCCTTCGTCCTGCTGCTCGCCCTGTTCAACTGGATGATCACCGCCCGGGTGGTCCGTTCCATGACCAGGTCGCTGCGCGAACGCGAATTCGTCGCCGCCGCACGGTTCATGGGCGTCGGCGCGTTCCGCATCATCTGGCGGCACGTGCTGCCCAACGTCTCCTCCTTCCTGATCATCGACGCCACCATCGCCGTCGGCGGCGCCGTGATGAGCGAGGCCGCGCTCTCCTACTTCGGCTTCGGCGTCCGCGCCCCCGACGTCTCGCTCGGCACCCTGCTCGCGGCCGGCACCGCCGACGCCCCCGTCTTCCCCTGGCTGTTCTACTTCGCCGCCGCCCTCCTCGTGCTGTTCGTCCTCGCCGTCAACCTGGTCGGCGACGGCCTGCGCGACGCCCTCGACCCCACCGCCGAGGCCGGACGCCGCTCCGCCCGGCTCGCCCGCGCCGCCCGCACGCCCGTCGGGGGAGTCCCGGCCGACGGGCCGGCCGACGACCCGAGCACCCCCGCCGCCCGAACCCGCCGGAGCACCCCGTGACCCCCGCCCTGCTCACCGTCCGGGACCTCACCGTCGACTTCGGCACGGCCCCCGCCGTCCGCGGCGTCGACCTCGACCTGCACCACGGCGAAACCCTCGGCATCGTCGGCGAGTCCGGCTCCGGCAAGTCCGTCACCGCGCTCGCCGTGCTCGGCCTGCTGCCCGGCACCGCCCGGGTCGGCGGCTCCGTCCGGCTCGACGGACGCGAACTCGTCGGCCTGCCCGCCCGCGAACTCGCCGCCGTCCGCGGCCGCCGCATCGCCATGGTCTTCCAGGACCCGCTCTCCGCCTTCACCCCCGTCCACCGGATCGGCGACCAGATCGCCGAAGCCGTCCGCATCCACCAGGACGTCGACCGCGCCACCGCCCGCAAGCGCGCCGCCGACCTGCTCGACCTCGTCGGCATCCCCGCCCCCGACCGCGCCCTCGACAGCTTCCCGCACGAGTTCTCCGGCGGCATGCGGCAGCGCGCCATGATCGCCATGGCGATCGCCAACGACCCGGACGTGCTGCTCGCCGACGAACCCACCACCGCCCTCGACGTCACCATCCAGGCCCAGGTCCTCGACGTGCTGCGCACCGCCCAGCGGGAGACCGGCGCCGCCCTCGTCCTGGTCAGCCACGACCTCGGCGTCATCGCCGGCAGCGCCGACCGGGTCGCCGTCATGTACGCCGGACGGATCGCCGAGGCCGCCCCGGTCGACGAACTGTTCGCCGCACCCCGCCACCCCTACACCCTCGGCCTGATCGGCGCGGTGCCCCGCCTCGACGGCCGCGGCGGCCCCCTGGTGCCGATCCCCGGCCGCCCGCCCGCACCCGGCGAACTCGGCCGCGGCTGCCCGTTCGCCCCCCGCTGCCCGCTCGTCGAGGACCGCTGCCGGACCGCCGAACCCGCCCTCGACACCGGCTCCGACAGCTCCGACGGCGCCCACGACCGGGCGTCCGGCCACCTCGCGGCCTGCGTCCGCGCCGACGAACTCGCCGCCCGCCGACCCGCACCCGCCGAGGTCTACCCGGTGCCCGCCGTCCCCGCCTCCGCCCGGGCGCTGCCGCCGCGCGCCGAACGGGACGCCGTGCTCGCCGTCCGCGGCCTCACCAAGAGCTTCCCCCGGCTCAAGGGCGCCGTCCTCAAGCGCCGGATCGGCGACGTCCACGCCGTGGACGGCGTCGACCTCGACATCCGCCGCGGCGAAACCCTCGGCCTGGTCGGCGAGTCCGGCTCCGGCAAGTCCACCACCCTCTACGAACTGTTGCGCCTCGCCGCACCGCAGGGCGGCCGGATCGAACTCCTCGGCCAGGACACCGCCGCCCTCGACCGGGCCGCCGCCCGACGCCTACGGGCCCGGGTGCAGATCGTCTTCCAGGACCCGGCGGCGAGCCTCGACCCCCGGATGCCGATCGGCGACATCGTCGCCGAACCGCTGCAGGCCCAGCGCACCCCGCGCGAGGAGGTCCGCCGCCGGATCCCCGAGCTGCTGCGGCAGGTCGGGCTCGACCCGGAGCACGCGGACCGCTACCCGCACCAGTTCTCCGGCGGCCAGCGGCAGCGGATCTCGATCGCCCGGGCCCTCGCCGTCCGGCCCGACCTGCTCGTCCTCGACGAACCCGTCTCCGCGCTCGACGTCTCCGTCCAGGCCGGGGTGCTCAACCTGCTCCAGCAGCTCAAGGCCGAACTCGGCCTCGCCTACCTCTTCGTCTCGCACGACCTGTCCGTCGTCCGGTACCTCGCCGACCGGGTCGCCGTCATGTACCTCGGCCGCACCGTCGAGACGGGCGCCGTCACCGAGGTCTTCGAACGGCCGCGGCACCCGTACACCCGTGCCCTGCTGTCGGCCGTCCCGCTGCCCGACCCGGCGGCGGAACGCCGGCGCAGCAAACTCCTGCTGGCCGGCGACCCGCCCTCGCCGACCGTCCGGCACGAGGGCTGCCGCTTCCGCTCCCGCTGCCCGGTGTACGCCGCCCTGGACGCGGAGCGGCGCGGCCGCTGCGAACGGGACACCCCGCCCGACACCGCCGCCGCCCCCGGCGTCGACCACGTCACCGCCTGCCACTACCCGCACGGTGCCTGAGCCGCCGTCGGCGTCACCCCCGTACCGAGACCGCTGCTGGTCGACGGACTCGCGTCCGAGGACGGCCGCCTCCTCGCCCTCGCCGGGCCGCTCTTCCCGGCGCCCGGCGACCGCGTCGCCCTGGACGGCCACCGGGTGGTGGTGACCCGAGGCGCCGGCCGGTCGTCCGCCCCGGCCGGCGGCCCGGCCAGGGGCTGCTGGAACCGCGGACGGCTGCACCGGCGCTGACGGGCCGTCCGGCCCGATCCGGTCCCCTCGGGCAGCGGCGGCGCGTACGGTCGTCCCATGGCCGTAGAGCGCACCGCCGCCGTCCGGGGCATCCGACTCGCGTACCGGGAGTGGGGAGCGCCCGGTGCCCCGCCGCTGGTGCTGCTGCACGCCCTGGGCGAGAGCGCCGCCGACTGGGGAGCGGTCGCGCCCGCCCTCGCCCGGCACCGCCGGGTGTACGCGCCGGACCTGCGCGGCCACGGGCGGACGGAGTGGCCGGGGGAGTACTCGCTGGAGGCGATGCGCGACGACGTGCTCGCCCTGCTCGACACCCTGGGCCTCGACACGGTCGACCTGGTCGGCCACTCGATGGGCGGCGTGGTCGGCCACCTGCTCGCCCAGCAGCAGCCCCACCGCGTCCGCCGCCTGGTGCTGGAGGACGCGCCGCCGCCGCTGCCGAGGGTGCCCTCCGTCCCGACCCGGCCGGACGGCCCGCTCGACTTCGACTGGGACATGGTGCTCGCCCTCCGCCGGCAGATCGACTCCCCGGACCCGGCCTGGCTCGACGGCCTCGCCCGGATCACCGCCGACACCCTGGTGATCGCCGGCGGCCCGAGCAGCCACGTTCCGCAGCAGGGCCTGGCCGAGCTGGCCCGGCGGATCCCCGGCGCCCGGCTGATCACCGTGCCCGTCGGCCACCTCGTCCACGCGGCCGCGCCGGAGGCGTTCACCGAAGCCGTGCTGGCCCTCCTGCTCGGCGACCGGGAGCGGTAGCCGCCCCGGGCGCGGACGATTCGGTTCGGGACGATCCGGTTCGGTCCGGTCTGGCTACGCTGGAGCCATGACTGCGATGGCGACCTCCCGGACCGAACCCGACCTCTCCTTCCTGCTGGACCGCACCAGCCACGTGCTGCGCACCCGGATGGCGGCCGCGCTCGCGCAGATCGGCCTGACCGCGCGGATGCACTGCGTGCTGGTGCACGCGCTGGAGGAGGAGCGGACGCAGATCCAGCTCGCCGAGATCGGCGACATGGACAAGACCACCATGGTGGTCACCGTGGACGAGCTGGAGAAGGCGGGCCTGGCGGAGCGGCGGCCGTCCAGCCGGGACCGCCGCGCCCGGATCGTCGCCGTCACCGAGAAGGGGGCGCAGGTCGCGCAGGAGAGCCAGAAGATCGTCGACGGGGTGCACCGGGAGGTGCTGGCCTCACTCGCCGGCCCGGACGGCGAGGCGCTGCTGCGCGGCCTCAAGCAGTTGGTCCAGGGGGAGCTGGCGGCACCGGTGGAGTCCGCCCGACCGGCCCGGCGGGCCCGCCAGTAGCCGCCCGCCAAGAAACCATCCATAACTAGATAGTCCGCAACGGGATTAGTTGCTAGGGTCGTACCTGTCGCACCGCACCGACGGGAGAGACCTCATGCCTGCTTCACCCGCACCTGTCACCGCCGCCCCCGCTGCCGCCGCTCCGGCCCCGCGCGGCCTCCGCTCCCGGTGGATCGCCCTCGTCGTCCTGTCCACCGGCCTGCTGATGACGATCCTCGACGGCAGCATCGTCACCGTGGCCATGCCCGCCGTCCAGGCCGACCTGGGCTTCTCCCCGGCCGGGCTGAGCTGGGTCGTCAACGCCTACCTGATCGCCTTCGGCAGCCTGCTGCTGCTCGCCGGACGGCTCGGCGACCTGCTCGGCCGCAAGCGGACCTTCCTCGCCGGAACGGCCCTGTTCACCGCCGCCTCGGTGCTCGCCGCGGCCGCCGGATCCCCGGCCGTCCTGCTCGCGGCCCGGTTCCTCCAAGGCGTCGGCTCCGCCGCGGCCTCCGCCGTCGGACTCGGCATCCTCGTCACCCTCTTCACCGACCCCCGCGAACGAACCCGGGCGATCGCCGTCTACTCCTTCACCGGCGCGGCCGGCGCCTCCATCGGCCAGGTCCTCGGCGGCGTCCTCACCGACGCCCTCGACTGGCACTGGATCTTCCTCATCAACCTGCCGATCGGCGCCGCCGCCCTGCTCCTCGCCCTCCCCGCGCTCCCGGCCGACCGCGGCACCGGCCTGCGGGCCGGCGCCGACGCCCCCGGAGCCGTCCTGCTCACGGCCGGCCTGATGCTCGGCATCGCCACCCTGGTCGGAGCCGAACAGCACGGCTGGGCCTCCGCCCGCACCCTCGGACCCGGCACGCTCGCCGCCGCCCTGCTCGCGGCCTTCGTCCTGCGGCAGGCACGGGCGGCCGCCCCGCTGGTACCGCTGCGGATCTTCCGCAACCGGACGGTGGTCGCCGCCAACCTCGTCCAGATGCTGATGGTCGCCGCGCTCTTCTCCTTCCAGGTCCTGGTCGCCCTCTACCTGCAGAAGGTGATCGGCCACGGCGCCGCCGCCACCGGCCTCGCCATGCTGCCCGCCGCCGTGGTGATCGGCGCGACCTCGCTCGGCGCCGCCGCCCGGCTCAACGCCCGGTTCGGCGAGCGCGCCGTCCTGCTCGCCGGCCTCGTCCTGCTCGCGGCGGCCCTCGGCTGGCTCGTCCGGCTGCCCGTGCACGCCCACTACGCCACCGACCTGCTGCCGGTGATGCTGCTCGCCGCCGGTTTCGGCCTCGCCCTGCCGGCGCTCACCACCCTGGCCATGTCCGGTGCGGACGAACACGACGCCGGGCTCGCCTCCGGCCTCTTCAACACCACCCAGCAGATCGGCATGGCCATCGGCGTCGCCGTGCTCTCCACCCTCGCCGCCGGCCGGACGACCGCCCTCACCGCGGCCGGCCGCACCACCGCCGAAGCCCTCACCGGCGGCTACCGCCTAGCCTTCGCCGTCGGCACCGGCCTCCTCGCCGCCGCCGCAACCGTCGCCGCCACCCTGCTCGGGCGGTCGATTCAGGGGCGCGGGGAACTGCGCAGTGCGGGGGCACAGGTCAGGACAGCACGGGTCGAGCCGTGATCCGTACGGTGGCCCGCGTCCGAATCGCGCAGTTCTCCCCCAGCCTTCGGCCGGGAGGTGCCCCCACGCGCCCCTGGTGGTGCTTTTTTGCAGGTTCCCCGCGCCCCCGGTGGTGCCCTCCGCAGGGTCCCGTCGCCCCTGGTGGTGATCCACCCGCCGTAGGGTTGGCGCATGGTTCAGGGGCGGGCGGGTTCGGGCGGGCAGGAGCGGGTTTCGTTGGCGGAGGTGCTCGCGGCGGTGCCGCAGGCGCTGGTCGACGAGGCCGTGGAGGTGTGCGGGGTGGCCGACGGGGGCCCGGACGGAGGACTCCCGCCGTACCTGACGGCCTGTCTGGCGATGGCGTCGTGCCTCCTCCCCGAGGACGGGCCCGAAGAGCTCGCGGAGAAGGTCATCGCGGCCTTGCCGCAGTTCGGGGTCCGGGACGCCGGGTGGGGACCGTTGACGCCGTCGGGGATCGCCGAGGCACGCGAGCGGCTGGGCCGGGACGTGCTGCGGGAGACCTTCTACCGGGTGGCCGAGCCGGTCGCCACCCCTGCGACCCCGGCCGCACAGCTCGGCGGTCGGCGGTTGACGGCCCTCCACGGGTTCGGGTTCGACGTCCCCGACTCGGCCGAGAACGCGGCCGAGTTCGGCCGCGCCGACGGTGACCCGTCCGGCTCCGGCGCTCCGCGGGCCCGGGTCGTGGCCGTCGTCGAGTGCGGATCGCACGCCGTCGTCGACGCCGAGGTCGGGCCGTGGTCCCGGAGCGGGACGGCGACGGCGGCCGCGCTGCTGCCGTCGATCTCCACCGACTGGCTGCTGCTGGCCGATCAGGACCTCTACGGCTTCGCCGCGTTCGGCGCCGCGGAGCAGACCGGGGCGGCGCAGTGCTGGCGGGTGCCGGCGCAGCTGTCCCTGCCGGTCCTGGAGGTCCTGTCCGACGGGACGTACCTGTCGGCCCTGGTCGATCCCCGTCTGGGCGGCGACCTGCGGGAGGAGCAGCTGCAGGTGGTGAGGTCCGGTGCGAAGCCGGATCCGGCGGCGGCCCACGTCGTGCGGGTCGTCGCCGACGACGACCCGGACCGAGGCGGCGGGCGGCCGGTCCGGCTGATCACCACCCTCACCGATCCGGGGACCGCGCCGGCGGCCGACCTGGCGGCCGCCCACCGGCGGCGACAGCCGGAGGCGCTGCTGCTGCCCGGTGCCACGCGGGCACTGCGGTCCGAGAGCCCGGACCTGGTCCATCAGGAGATCTGGGCGCACCTGCTGGTCCAGTACGCGGTCAACTCCCTGCACTGCCGTGCCTCGGACTCGGACTCGGCCTCGGCCGGTGCCGGCACCGACCCGGGCCCCGGGTCTGACATGCTGCTCCGGTGTGGCGTGAACTGATCCTGGAAGCGGCGGGCGACGCCGAGCTCGGCGAGCCGGCGGGGGAGGAGGCGCTGGCCGCGGTCGAGGCGGCGCTCGGCCAGCCGCTGCCCGCCGAGTCGGCCGCGCTGCTGCGGGAGTGCGACGGGGTGCGGGGACGAAGCGGTGACGACGTCGTCCGGAGCGCAGAGCGGATCGCCCGGGACAACGCCGAGTTCCGCGCCGCGGCCGACTTCGCCGCGCTCTACATGCCGTTCGAGCCGCTGATGTTCTTCGGCGACAACGGGGGAGGCGACCAGTTCGCCTTCGTCCGCACGCCGCCGCGGACCGAGGTCTTGGTCTGGGACCACGAGACGGACAGCCGCTCCCTGGTCTGTTACGGCCTCGCCCACTACCTCGGACGGGCACTGCGCGAGACCGGCGACTGGTACCGGTAGCCGGGCGCGGGCTCAGCCCGTGCGGGGGACGGGCAGCCGGAGTTCGGCGACCGCGCCGCCCTCCGGGTGGTTCCCCAGGCGGAGGGCCACCCCGATGGCCTCGGCGTGGCCCTGGGCGATCGTCAGGCCCAGTCCGTGGCCGTGGCCGCGTTCCCGGGCGCCGGTGCGGAAGCGCTGCGGGCCGTCGCGCAGCACGGACTCCGGGTACCCCGGACCGTGGTCGCGGACGGTGACCACCGGCCCGTCCACCCGCACCCGCACCGGCGGCTCGCCGTGCCGGTGGGCATTGGCCACCAGGTTGGCCAGCACCCGGTCGAACCGCCGCGGATCGGTGCTGACCGTCGCGTCGGCGGACACCACCAGCTCGACCGGCCGCCCGGCGGCGGCCGCCGTGCGGGCCACCAGCTGCGCCAGCGGCAGGTCGGCCAGGTCGGCGGACTCGGCACGGGCGTCCAGCCGGGAGACCTCCAGCAGGTCCTCGGTCAGGTCGCGCAGCGCCCGCACCCGGTTCTGCACCAGCTCGGTGGGCCGCCCGTCCGGCAGCAGCTCGGAGGCGGTGAGCAGGCCGGTCAGCGGGGTGCGCAGCTCGTGTGCGACGTCGGCGGTGAAGCGCTGCTCGTTCTCCAGCCGGCTGCGCAGCGCGGCGGCCATCGAGTCGACGGCGGTGGCCAGTTCGAAGACCTCGTCGCGGCGGCGGCCGAGCGGTCCGATCCGTGCGTCGAGGTCGCCGGCGGCGATGGTGCGGGCGGTACGGGCGGCCGTCCGCAGCCGGTGGCTGATCCGGTCGGCGGCGAGCACCCCGGCCAGCACCGTGACCGCGACGGACAGCGCCGCGGCGATCTGCACCGCCCGGTCGAGGTCCGCCACCGCCTGCTCGTCACCCGCGAAGTCGAGGCGCACGGACACCACCCGGCCGCCGGCGCCGGCCGCCGCCCACATCGCGGTGCCGTTCGGGCCGGGGCCGAGCACGGAGCCCTGCCGGCCCCGCGCGGCCAGTGCCCGAAGGTCGGCGGGCACCGCCGGGTCGTCCACCGCGGCGTGCCAGCCGCCGACCAGCTCGCCGGTGCGGTCGTACCCGGTGAGCACGGCGTCCAGGGCCGCCTCCGCGGAGGCCCGGGCCTGGTCGGTGTGCTGGCCCACCGACGCCCGGTGGACGAGCACGGCGACGGTGCACGCGACCAGGCAGGAGACCAGCGCGATGACGGCGGCGATCTGCCGGCGGAGCGTCACCGGATGCGCCGCAGGCGGTAGCCGAAGCCCCGGACGGTCTCGATCCGGCCCGCGCCGATCTTGGCGCGCAGGCGCTGGACGTGGACGTCCACCACCCGGCTGTCGGCGTCCCAGGAGTAGTCCCACACCCGGGAGAGCAGGGTCTGGCGTTCCATCACCACGCCGGGGGCGGCGGTGAACTCCAGCAGCAGCCGCAGTTCGGTCGGGGTGAGCGGCACCGGCTCGCCGGCCACCGTCACCTCCATCGCGTCGGTGTCCACCGCCAGGTCGTCGATCACCCGCAGCGCGGACGGGCCGGGCTGCGCCGCGTCCGCCGGGGCGCCGCCGGCCGCATCGGACGGGCCCGGGGCGACGGACGCGGCGGCCGGGCCGGTGCGCCGCAGCACGGTGCGGATCCGGGCGACCAGGACGGCGATCTCGAAGGGCTTCACCACGTAGTCGTCGGCCCCGGCCTCCAGACCGGAGACCACGTCGACCGCCTCGCCGCGGGCGGACATCATCAGGATCGGCAGGCTGCTCTCCTCGCGGACGCGCCGGCACAGGCCGACCCCGTCGAGCATCGGCAGCATCACGTCGATCAGCATCAGGTCCGGCCGCCGGGCACGGAACCGCTCCAGGCCCTGGAGGCCGTCCGCGGCGGTGTCGACGGGGAAGCCGTACCGTTCCAGCGCCATCTGGGTCGCCTCGCGGATCACCTCGTCGTCCTCGACGAGCAGGATCCGCGGCATGGGCGGCGCGGCCGGCAGGGACGGGACGGGTGCGGTCATCGCTGCCTCGCCGGGAGGGTGGGGACGGGGGACGGGGCGGCCGAGCGGCCGAGCGGCCGGCCGTCCGGGCCGATGACGACGCCGTCCGGGCGGGTGGGCGTGGGCGTCGGCCGGGCGGCGGGGACGGTGGGTTCGGGGGTCGGGCAGCCGGTCGCACCGTCGGCGGGGCCGGTGTAGACGGTCTGCCGGTCGACGAAGGCCATCCTGACGGCGTTCCAGCGGTAGGTGCTGCTGGTGCGGGCGGTCGGCCCGTCCGGCTCGTGCAGGACGAGGTCCCGTCCGACGGTGTCGGCGGTGAACCCGGCGTTCGCGCCGACCGCCAGCACCGGGACGACCTTCCCGTCCCGGTCGCTGTAGACGTGCAGCACCGCGCGCCCGTCGGCCTCCGGCGTCAGCACGGCGGTGATCAGCTCGGGCCGGCCGTCCCCGCTCAGGTCCCGGTACTGCGCGGGCTGGACGGTGCAGCGGGTGCAGTCCCCGGACAGCGCGCGGTGTTCGAGGTCGGTCAGGGAGGGGTCGTGGAGCAGGACGGCCCGGGCGTCCAGTTGCCCGAGTCCACCGGCCGGGGCGGCCAGGCCGGGCAGCGGGGACGGCGGCGGCGCGTCCGACTCGGCCCGCGGGGTCGCCGGGGCCGAGGTCGCGGCCGCCGGCCACAGCGGCTGCGGGCTGGGGTGCTCCGCGACCTGCCGGGCCGGGCCGGCGTCGTGCAGGGTGCCCGGGCTGTCGCAGCCGGCGAGCACCAGGACCGCCGCGACGACGGCCGCGACCGCCGCCACGGCACGGCCGGCCGTCCCGGTCCGGGCAGGTGGGCCTGTCCACTTCCTCACGTGCTGCGGTGCCTTTCCTGGTGGCCCCAAGGGGACTGACGGTCGTACGGGGACGCTGACGGTCGTACCGGGACGACACGAGGGCAGCCAGTCTGCCCCATGCCGACCGGCGGCCCGCCACCCGGCCGCCGGTCGGCCACGGCCCGCCGGTCGGACGGTCCCCGTCGGCGACCGCCCGGCCGCCGACGGGGTCACGCTCCGTCGGAAAGGTCGGCGAGGACGACGATGTTGTCGCTGTAGTGCCCGTCCTTCCCGATCGTGCCGCCGCAGGTGACCAGCCGAAGCTGTGCGTCGGGGGTGGCGCCGTACACCAGGTCGGTCGGGAAGGCGGACTTCCGGAACTGGCGGATCGCCCGGACCCGGTACGTCACCGTGCGGCCGTCCTCCTGCCGCACCCGGACGGTGTCGCCCGGGCGCAGCGTCGGCAGCCGTTCGAAGACGGCGGGGCCCTGGCGGGTGCGGTAGTGGCCGAGCAGGACGGCCGGTCCGGGCAGGCCCGGTGCCGCGCCGTCGCGGTACCAGCCGACCCGGCCGGGCCGGTCCAGCGGCGGGACCTCGACCGTGCCGTCGCCGTTCAGGCCGACCGGGCCGACCGGGGCGTCCACCCCGATCCGGGGGATCAGCAGCCGGACCGGCGGCGAGGCCGACCGTTCGGCCTCCGGCGCGGAGCCGGGACCGGCGGCACCCGTGGACGGCACGGCGTGGGTCGGCGGCGAGGCGTCGGGGCCGGTGTACGAGATCCGCACCGGCTCCCCGTCGGGCGAGAGGCCGTAGGCCACCGTGCCGAGCCCCAGCGCGAGGACGAGCGCGCCGGCCGACGCGGCCGGCACCCACGAGGGGCGCCGGCCGCGCCGGTTGCGGCCGGGGCCTCTCTTTCGGATCTTGCCGGGCGCACGACGCCGGGCATCTCCCCCAGCCCCGAGGGGGCCGGGAGGTGCCCCCAACCCGGACGCACCGGCGAATCGTCCGAGTACGGTCCAGTACGAGGCCGATCCGCCGGCACGCCCAGTCGGGCGCCCACCGCCGCGCGCCGATCCGGCATGATCCGAAAGAGAGGCCCTACGCCTGCGCGCCGGCACGGCGCCGACGGACGACGGCGGTGCCGATCCCGGCCGCGCCGGCCAGCGCCAGCACGGAGCCGAGCACGACGGCGGTCGGCGAGGTGCCCGCGTCCGCCTCACCGGTCTGGGCGCCGCCCCGCGGCACGGTGCCGGCCGGGCGGCCGCCCGGACCGATCGGTGCCGGGGTGCTCCGGCGGCCGTCCGCGCCGACCGGCGGCAGGGTGGGGACGGGGCTGGGCACGGTGCTGCGCGTGGCCGTCGGCGCCGGGGCCGAGGGGACCGGACTCGGCGACGACCCGTCGGCGGCCGCGGCGCCGGCGGACAGCACCACGGCGACCCCGGCTCCGGCGCAGACCAGCGCGGAGCGCACCGAGCGGTGCACGGTCGAGGTACGTGACATGAGGACTCCTCCGAATGCTCGCCACTCCCGTCCGGGTGAACGCGAGTTGGTGACGCACACGCTAGGAACCGCTCCTCACGGACTCCCCTCGGCCGTGTAACGGCCACCCCGCGGATCGGTAACAGCCCCCGTCACGGCCGCACGGCCGCCCCGGCCGGTGCCGGGACCGCCCCCTACAGCGGAGTCGCGCGGGCCGCGAGCGGCAGCGGCGGGAGGCGGTGGCGGCCGATCCAGGCGTCGAGCAGGCCGTCCGCGGCGTGGCCGCCGTAGCGGGCGAGGTGCGCGGCGAACTCGGCGGTGGTGACCACCGAGTGCCGGCGGCTGCTCGCCCAGTCGCGGACCATCCGGAAGAAGACCTGGTCGCCGAGGGCGGTGCGCAGGGCGTGCACGGTGAGACCGCCGCGCTCGTACACCCGGTCGTCGAACATCAGGCTCCTGCCCGGGTCGCCGATCCGGATGTTCTGCGGCAGCGCGAGGAGCTTGCGGTACGCGGCCTCGGCCTTGCGCTGGGCGCTCGGGCCGCCGGAGTGCTCCGACCACAGCCACTCGGCGTACTTGGCGAAGCCCTCGTTGAGCCAGATGTCCGGCCAGCCGCCGAGGGTGACGCTGTTGCCGAACCACTGGTGGGCGAGCTCGTGCGCGATCAGGCGCTCGCTGCCGCGGGCGCCGTCGACGTGGTTGGTGCCGAAGGTGGCGAGGCCCTGCGCCTCGACCGGGACGTCCAGCTCCTCGTCGGCGACCACCACCGCGTACTCGGCGAACGGGTACGGCCCGAAGAGCTCCTCGAACAGCGCCATCATCTGCGGCTGCCGCGCGAAGTCGTGCTCGAACCGCCCCTGCAGCCGGGCCGGGACCCAGCCGGTCTGCGCCACGCTGCCCGGGCCCGGCCGCGCCAGCGGGACGCCGCGGTACGGCCCCACGGAGAGGCCGACGAGGTAGCTGGCGGTGGGCGCCGGCTGGTCGTACACCCAGGTGGTCGAGGAGGCGCGGGTGGTGCGGGTGAGCAACCGGCCGCCGGTGACGACGGTGTACGGCGAGGGGGTGGTGACCGACAGGTGGTAGCTCGCTTTGTCGGACGGCCGGTCGTTGCACGGGTACCAGGACGGCGCGCCGACGGGCTGGCTGGCGACCAGCGCGCCGTCGGTGAGCTCCTCCCAGCCGAGACCGCCCCAGGGACTGCGGACGGGCTTGGGGTTGCCGGACCAGTGCACCTCGACGGTGAAGGCGGCGCCGGCCGCGGGCGCCTTGGCCGGCTTGATCCGCAGCTTGCCGCCGCGGTGCGTGTAGTGGCCCGGGCGGCCGTCGACCAGCACCCGGCCGATCCTGAACGCCGCGAGGTCGAGCGCGAACTCGCGCAGCGGCGCCCGGCCCGCTATGGCCGTGATCCGTGCCGTGCCGGCCAGCCGGTTGGGGCCCGGCCGGTAGTCCAGGGTGAGTTCGTACCGGTGGGTCCGGTACCGGTGGTCGCCGTTGTTCGGGAAGTACGGGTCGGCGGCAGCGGCCTCGGTCTGCTTGGGGCTCACCGGTCGGTTCTCTCCGTGCGCGGTCTCGGTCATGTGGCTCGGTGCCCGGGGCGCTGCCAGGCCTCGATCGGGTTGCCGAGCCAGCGGGTGTCGTCGGGGACGGACTCCGCACGCATCACCAGGGAAGCCGGGCCGAGCGTGGAGCGGGCCCCGACCGTGCTGCCGGGCAGCACGATCCCGCCCGGGCCCAGGGTCGAGCCCTCGCGGAGTTCCACAGTATCGAGCCTCATGATCCGGTCGTGGAAGAGGTGCGTCTGCAGGACGCATCCCCGGTTGACGCTGACCGCGTCGCCGAGGGTGACGAGGTCGGTCTCCGGCAGCCAGTAGCTCTCGCACCACACGCCGCGGCCGACCCGGGCGCCGAGGGCCCGCAGCCAGACGTTGAGCACCGGGGTGCCGAGCACCCGGCCGATCAGCCACGGCACCGCCAGCACCTCGACGAAGGTGTCGGCGAGCTCGTTGCGCCACACGAAGCCGCTCCACAGCGGGTGCTCCGCCGCCCGGCAACGCCCGACCAGCAGCCACTTCGCGGCGACCGACACCGCGCAGGCCGCGGCCCCGGCGGCGAGCAGCACCGGCCCGGCGAACAGCACCGCACCGCCCGGCACGGCACCGTCCAGGGCGCAGAGCGCGACCGCGGACAGCACCGCCAGCGCGGCCGAGGCGAACACCGGGACGAGCCGGCCGAGCTCGGTCAGGCCGCGCGCCCACAGCAGCCTGCCGGGCGGCTCGTAGGTGCGGGCGGCGTCCGCGGTGTCCGCCGACCGCGGCAGCTTCACCGGCGGCATCCCCAGGTAGGAGCTGCCCCGCTTGGCCTTCTTCGGGGTGGCGGAGAGCACGCCCACCAGGCCCCGGTCCGGCACCGAACGGCCGGGCGCGGTCATCCCGGAGTTGCCGAGGAACGCCTTGCGCCCCACCGCGGCCCGGCCCACCCGCAGCCAGCCGCCGCCCAGCTCGTACGGGGCGATCAGGGTGTCGTCCGCGAGGAAGGCGCCGTCGCCGACGGTGGTGAGGCTGGGCAGCGCGAGCACCGTCGAGACCTCGGCGCGCCGGCCGACCCGCATCCCGAGCAGCCGCAGCCACAACGGGGTGATCAACCCGGCGTACAGCGGGAAGAGCGTCTGCCGGGCGTGGTCCATCAGCTGGCTGACCGTCCACACCTGCCACCCCGTCCGCCCGTGCAGCGGATGGTGGCCGGTGCGCAGCCCGAGGCTGAGCAGCCGGACGAGCGCCAGCACGACCGCCGCGTACGCCAGGCCGTACACCAGGGTGGCGGGCACCACCGCGGCCAGCGCACCGCGCAGCGCCGTCGGCAGGTCGTCGCCGGAGTGGACGAACAGCCCGGCCGTGAGCAGGGCCGGAACGAGGCACAGCGCGGGCAGCAGGGCCAGGGCGGAGCCGGTCAGGCCGTAGACCGCGGCCCACCGGGTGCTGCGGGCGGGCCGCTGCTTGGGCCAGCCGCGCTCCGCCTTGCCGATCTTGACGGCGGGGGCGCCGCCCCAGCGCTGCCCGGTCGGCACGTGCCCGGCCACGCCGGAGCCCGGCGCGACCTCGGCGCGCTTGCCGACCCTGGAGCCGGGGAACAGCACCGAGCGCGTCCCGACCACCGCGCCCGCGCCGACCCTCATCGCGCCGACCTCCAGCCGGTCGCCGTCCAGCCAGTACCCGGCGAGGTCGACCTCGTTCTCGATCGCACAGCCCTTGCCGAGCCGCAGCAGACCCGTCACCGGCGGCAACGTGTGCAGGTCGACGTCCTCGCCGACCTGCGCGCCCAGCGCCCGGGCGTAGCGCGTCAGCCACGCCCCGGAGAGCGAGGTGGCACCGGCCGCCTCGGCCCACTGCTCCGCGGCCCACAGCCGCAGGTGGACACCGCCGCCCCGCGGGTGGGTCCCCGGCCCGACACCGCGCAGCAGCAGCCGGACGCCGCCCGCGGCGACGGCCAGCCGCCCGGGCGCGGAGAACAGCAGCGCCGCACCCGCCGCCACCGCCCACCAGGGCGCGGCCGGCACCCAGGCCCAGCCGCCGAGCACGTGCAGCACCGAGCCGAGCGCCAGCAGCGGGACGCTCCAGCGCAGCCCGATCAGCGCGGACAGCGGCAGCAGCGCCGACAGCTGCACCAGCCCCGCCCGCAGCGGTGTCGGCTCCACCCGGCGGGCCGTCGCCTCGGCCGGCGCCGCCCGCTCCAGCAGCCGGGCCAGCTTGCGCAGCGTCGGCTGCTGGTAGACGTCCAGCACCGACACGGCCGGGCAGCGGGTGCGCAGCCGGGTGGTCAGCTGCGCGGCCGCCAGCGAACCGCCGCCGATCGCGAAGAAGTCGTCGTCGGCGCTGCGCACCGGCACCCCGAGGACCTCGGCCCACTGCTCCGCCAGCCACGCCTCGGTGCCGTACAGCTCCTCGCCCGGGCCGACCTGCTCGACCTCGGGCAGCGGCCAGGGCAGCGCGGCCCGGTCGACCTTGCCGGAGGTGCGGCACGGCAGTTCCTCGACGGTCGCGAGCAGCGGGACGAGCGCCGCGGGCAGCTCGGAGCGCAGCCGCTCGACCGCGGCCGCCCGGTCGAAGCCCTCCCGGACGACCAGGTAGCCGACCAGCAGCTGGTTGCCGCTGCGGGCGGAGCGCACGGCGGCGGCCGCCCCGGCCACCCCCGGCAGCGCCTGCAGGGCGGCGTCCACCTCGCCCAGCTCGATCCGGCGGCCGCCGAGCTTCACCTGCTCGTCGCCGCGGCCGAGGAAGACCAGGCCCTCGGGGTCCGCGCGGACCAGGTCGCCACTGCGGTACGCGCGGGCCCAGCCCAGCGCCTCCAGCGGGGCGTACTTCTCCTCGTCCTTCACCGGGTCGAGGTACCGGGCCAGCCCCGCACCGCCGATCACCAGCTGGCCGCTGCCGCCCATCGGCACCGGCCGGTCCTCCTCGTCGACGACGGCCAGCTCCCAGCCGTCCAGCGGCAGCCCGATCCGCACCGGGCCCTCGCCCGTCAGCGGGCAGGCGCACGCCACCACGGTCGCCTCGGTCGGGCCGTAGGTGTTCCACACCTCGCGGCCCTCGGTGACCAGCCGCTCGGCCAGCTCCGCCGGGCAGGCCTCACCGCCGAAGATCAGCAGCCGGACCTCGTTCAGCGCCTCGGCGGGCCAGAGCGCCGCCAGCGTCGGCACGGTGGAGATCACCGTGATCTCCTGCTCGGCCAGCCACGGGCCCAGGTCGGCGCCGCTGCGCACCTGCGCCCGGGGGACGGGCACCAGGCAGGCGCCGTGCCGCCAGGCCAGCCACATCTCCTCGCAGGAGGCGTCGAAGGCGACGGACAGCCCGGCCATCACCCGGTCGCCCGGCCCGATCGGCTCGCCCTGCAGGAACAGCCCGGCCTCGGCGTCCACGAAGGCGGCGGCACTGCGGTGGGTGACGGCGACGCCCTTGGGCCGGCCGGTGGAGCCGGAGGTGAAGATGATCCACGCGTCGTCCTCCGGGCCGGGGCCCGCGGCCTCGTTCCCGGACGGCTTGACCCGGCCCAGCTCCCGGTCGGGGCCGAGCACGGCGTTGACGTCGGCCTCGCCGAAGACCAGTTCGGCGCGCTCGTCCGGGTCGTCGGCGTCCACCGGCACGTAGGCGGCGCCGACCGCCAGCACGGCCAGGATCGACACGTACAGGTCGTTGGTGCCGGACGGCACCCGGACGCCCACCCGGTCGCCGAGGCCGATGCCCGCCCGGGCCAGGTGCCGCCGCAGCAGCTCGACCTCGTCGAGCAGCTCGGCGTAGCCCAGCACCGTGCGACCGTCGTCCAGCGCGGGGTCGTGCGGGTGCGCCGCGGCCGTCGCCCGCAGCACGTCCACCAACGTGCGGACGGCTGCCGGGGGACGGCCGGGGAACAACGCGAGCGGTGTCTCGGGGTCGGTCATCACAGTCATGCAG
The DNA here is from genome assembly GCF_040702125.1 of Kitasatospora sp. NPDC085895. Lineage (NCBI taxonomy): Bacteria > Bacillati > Actinomycetota > Actinomycetes > Kitasatosporales > Streptomycetaceae > Kitasatospora > Kitasatospora sp. NPDC085895. The sequence continues at coordinate 38,619 of NZ_JBFBJY010000065.1, forward strand.
TCCCCTTCCCGGCTCCCGGGAGACCCATCGAAGGCGTCCAAAGCGCGACAACCCGGACAATCTACCGACCTGGGCATTGCCGCCCCTGCCAAGCCGACCACCCGGCGCGCCGAGCCACCGCTCGGCCGAGCCGGCCGGAGCACCGGTGACCACTCGGGCCGCGCTGCGTCCCTCCCCCGGGCGACCGGGAGCCCCGCCGCCCATGCGGCAGCCTGCCGGACCGCTCCGAGGCGGACAAGACCGCGTCGTGCGGGCGAGGGCACGTTGGTGGTGCACCCATGACCTTCGAAGGCGCCCTAGTCGCGCAGGAAGGGGAGCAGGGCCGTCGCGACCTCGGTCGGGCTCTCCAGCTGCGGGTAGTGGCCGGTGGGTGGCGGGCCGGCGAGTTCGACCACCTCCGCGTGCGGGATCCGCTCGCGGACCCGGGCCAGCACATGGGCGCCGCTGATCGGGTCGGCGGGGCCCCAGACGAACAGCATCGGTCCGCCGTAGCCCTCCAGGGCGGCACTCCAGCGGGCCGCGTGGCGGCGCCGCTCGTCGATGTACCGCAGCAGCCGCGGTGCGAGCAGCCGGCCGTCCGCGCGGGCGATGCCGAGCCACATCTCGTGCAGTGCCGTGTCGGACACCGGCCGGGCCAGCACCTGCCGCATCGAGGCGGCGAAGCGCCGCTCGGTCGTCGCCCGGGCCAGCAGCGGCCCGAGCGGGCCGTGCAGCAGCCGCTGGATCGGGACCGGCCGGTGCAGGTCGGCCCAGAGCCCGCCGTTCAGCCAGGCCGTGCGGGTGATCCGCGGGGCGTCCCGGGCCAGCAGCTCCTGCGCGACGCTGACCCCGTAGTCGTGCGCCACCAGCGCCGTCGCGCCGACGCCGAGCTCCTGCCACACCGCCTGCACCAGGTCGGCCTGCTCCAGCAGCGAGTACGCGTGCCGGCGCGGCTTGTCGCTCCCGCCGAAGCCGAGCAGGTCGAGGGTGGTCACCCGGCAGCCGTCCGCGGCCAGCCGGGGCGCCACGGCCGCCCAGTCGTGCGAGGAGGTCGGGAATCCGTGCAGCAGTGTCACCGGCCGCCCGCCGGGCGGACCGTCCTGGCGGACGAACAGGGTGTGCGCACCACGCGGGCCGCGGACGGCCAGGCGGTGCCCGCCGGCGGTCCACTCCGCCAGCGGCGGCAGCTCGGTCTCGGTCGGCGGGGTCACGGTGCCTCCTGTCGGGGACTGCCGGTGGTCGGGGGCGCGGTGGTCGGGGGGGTTCACGGCGCCGGGCGGCGCAGGGCGACGCCGTCCAGCAGTGCGGTGAGCCCGAAGTCGAACTCCTGGTCGCTGTCCGGCGCGTTGAGCAGCTCGGCGTGGCGGCGGACGACCGGGTGGGTGGACTCCGGCAGGGCCGCGAACAGCTCGGCCATCGCGGCCCGCTCGGCCGCCGTCCGTGCGGCGCCGCCCGCGTCCATCTGGGCGGAGCCGATCACGAAGTGCATGACCGTCAGGTAGACGTGCACCGCGGTGGCGGGCTCCCAGCCGGTCGAGATCAGCACGCCGAGGGCGTGCTCGCGGGCGCGCAGCGCGTTCGGGCCGAGCAGCTGGCCGGCGACGAACAGCGGCGCCACCGCGGGATGGCCGAGCAGGACGCCGCGGAACCCGCGGGCGCCCGCCGCCAGGGCGGACCGCCAGTCGGCCGTCGCCTCCGGCAGCCGGACCTCGGCGAGCACGTGGTCCACCAGCTCCACCAGGAGCTCCTCCCGGCTGGCTACGTGCCGGTACAGCGAGGTGTGGCGGGTGCCCAGCCGGTCGGCGAGGCGGCGCATCGTGAGGGCGTCCAGCCCCTCGCCGTCCGCGATCTCCAGGGCAGCGGCGGTGATCGCCGCCAGGGTCAGCCCGCCCGCCCGGGGCCGGCGCCGGGCCCGCTCGTCGTACCGCTGCCGCCACCAGGCGGCCGAGCCCGGAGCGGCCGACCCGGTCACTCGAAGAGGTCCGGGTCGGAGCGCACGACGTCCTGCCACAGCGGCTGGAAGGAGAACCAGCCGGCGAGCGGGAAGCCGGTCTGCTCGCGGGTGTACCGGGCCGCCTCCGCGCTCATCACCCGCGGCGTCCCGGCGGCCTCGGCGAGCAGCTGGGCCTGGGCGCTGCGCTCCATGCTGATGAACCACCAGGCGGCCTCCTCGACGGACTCGCCGACCGTGAAGACGCCGTGGTTCTGGTGGATCGCGGCCCGATGCGGGCCGAGGCCGGCGGCGAGCAGCGCGCCCGCCTCCTCGTCGAGGACGACCTCGCCGCCGCCCTCGGACACCACCACGTGGTTCTCGAACAGGGCGCAGGCGTCCTGGGTGATCGGGTCCAGCGGGCGGCCCAGGCTCGACCAGGCCTTGCCGTGCACGGCGTGCGCGTGGCAGGCGGCGACCACGTCCGGCCGGGCCGCGTGGATCGCGGAGTGGATGACGAACCCGGCCCGGTTCACCGGGCGGCGTCCGTGCCGGACCCGCCCCTCGTGGTCGACCAGCAGCAGGTCGGACACCCGGACCTGACGGAACGACAGGCCGAACGGGTTGACCCAGAACATGTCCGGGAACTCCGGGTCGCGGACGGTGATGTGCCCGGCCACCCCCTCGGAGAAGCCGAGCCGCCCGAAGACCCGGCAGGCGCCGGCCAGGCGCTGCTTGCGGTGCTCGCGCTCCTCCTCGACGGTCGCGAACTGCGGTGGCAGGTCGAACTCGAGGCCCTCCTGCACCGGCATGAACGCGCTGATCGTCTCCGCCACGGTGTCCCCTCTCCCGGTCGGTACCGCTTCGGCGCCCCATCATGCGTCCAGTGGACGCATTTCACAAGGGGTGCGGCACGGCGCTTCCCGGCCGGGATGGCGCGATCCGTCCTGGCGTGTCGCCCGGCGCGGGGTGGGATGATCGACCCGCCCGGCACCATCACGCAGAGGGAGCAGACGATGGCGATCAGTCACCGAAGCATCGGAACCGGCACGCACAAGGTCCTCGTGCTGCACGACTGGTTCGGCACCAGCGCGGGCTGGGGCGACTTCCCCGACCTGCTCGATCCGGACGCGTTCGGCTACGCCTTCCTCGACTACCGCGGCTACGGCGAACGGATCGACGTGGACGGCGAGTTCACCCTCGCCGAGATCGCCGCGGACGCGCTCGCGCTCGCCGACCAGCTCGGCTGGGACACCTTCTCGCTGGTCGGGCACTCGATGGGGGCCAAGGCCGCGCAGCGGATCCTCGCCGAGGCGCCGACCCGGGTGCGCAGGCTCGCCGCGGTGGCCCCCGTCCCCGCGAGCGCCTACCCGCTGGAGGGCGACGCCCACGAACTCTTCCACGGCGCGGTGCAGTATCCGGCCAACCGCAGGGCCATCCTCGACCTCGTCACCGGCCACCGGGCCTGCGGCCGCTGGCTCGACCGGATGACCGCCCGCTCGGTCGCCGGCTCCCGACCGGAGGCCTTCGCCGGCTACCTGGCGGACTGGACGACGCAGGACTTCGCCGCCAAGGTCGCGGGCAGCCCGCTGCCGGTCGGCGTGTTCGTCGGCGAGCACGACCCGGCGCTCTCCGCCGAACTGATGCGCCACACCTGGCTGGAGCACTACCCGAACGCCGGACTGACCGTCCTCGCCAACTCCGGGCACTACCCGATGCACGAGATCCCGGTGGCCTTCGCGACCGCCCTGGAGGCCTTCCTGCGGGCCTGACCCGGCAACCCGGCGGATTGTCAGTACCCCCGCCTACCATGGGATTCATCAGCGAGCGCCCCCAACCACCGCACCAGGAGGTCGTCGATGTCCGCTGCCCAGGCACTCGTCCCGTCCGTCCGCCGAACGCCGTCCACCCACCGCACGCCGTCCACCCGGCGGGCGCGTCCCGTCCACCGCTCCGGCCCGCCCGCCGTCCGGCCGCTGCCGGCCGGCATGCCCCGCGAGTGGTACGTCGACCACAACCGCCGGCTGAAGGCCATGCGCCTCGCGGTCGTCCTGCTCGACTCCGGGGTGTACCTGCCCCAGCAGGCCACCAACCGCCGGATCCGGTCGACGGCCGTCCGCCTCGGCATCCACCGCCCGTCCGCGATCACCTGCCGCGCGGTCCGGGCCCTGCTCGCCTGACCGGCCCCGCCGCCCCGGGGCGGGTGCCCTCGCACCCGCCCCGGGGCGGCGGCCGCCGCAGCGGCCGAGCGGTTCAGACCAGTGCCGTGCCCAGCCAGGCGGCGACCAGGGCCAGCACCGACAGCACCAGGTTCAGCCCGATCTCCCGCACCTCGCCCCGGGACAGGTGCAGCGCCGCGCCACCGACCTGCACCAGCACCAGACCCACCGCGGCCGCCACGGCCAGCCCGACGGCGACCCCCGTCAGCGGCGGCAGCAGCAGACCCAGCGCACCCAGCACCTCCAGCGCCCCGACCACCCGGACCAGCGGGAGCGGCACGGCGTCCACCCAGCCCATCATCGGGCGCAGCGCCTCCCGGTCCTGCAGCACCTTCTTGCCGCCCGAGTAGAGGTGGAACAGCGCGAGGAGCGCAGCGACGAACCAGTACGCGACATGCACGAGAAGCCCCCTGGGAGCAGTGACCTGCGGTGAGGCGCCCATCATGGGTCACGGCCGGAGGGCCTACAAAAGGCACACGGATGTGCGTGAGACACGGGGAGCAGCCATGACGCAGTACGAACACACCTGCATGATCCGCGGCGACGGCGGCAGCACCGTCCGCGCCGTCCTCGACCGGATCTGCGACAAGTGGACGCTGCTCGTGGTCGCCACCCTCGACGAGGGCCGGCTGCGCTTCGGTGAACTGCACCGGCACATCCCCGGCATCTCGCAGCGGATGCTCACCCTGACCCTGCGCAACCTCCAACGCGACGGCCTCGTCTCGCGCACCGCCCACGCCGAGGTCCCGCCGCGCGTCGAGTACGCGCTCACCGACCTGGGCCGGAGCCTCATCCCGCCCGCGCTGGCGCTCGCCGGCTGGGCCGTCGAGCACAACGCCCGGATCCAGGCCAGCAGGGCCGCCTACGACGGGGGATGATCGGACGGACACCCGTTCGGAGAGGACCACCGGCATGGAGTTCCGTCACCTGGGCCGCAGCGGCCTGGTCATCAGCGAGATCGCCTACGGCAACTGGCTCACCCACGGCTCCCAGGTCGAGGAGGACACCGCCGCGGCCTGCATCCGCGCCGCCCTCGACACCGGCATCACCACGTTCGACACCGCCGACGTCTACGCCGCCACCCGCGCCGAAGCGGTGCTCGGCCGGGTGCTGAAGGGCGAACGCCGCGAAGGGCTGGAGATCCTCACCAAGCTGTTCTGGCCCACCGGCCCCGGCCGCAACGACCGCGGCCTCGGCCGCAAACACGTCATGGAGGCCATCGACGGCTCGCTGCGACGCCTGCAGACCGACTACGTCGACGTCTACCAGGCGCACCGCTACGACCCCTCGACCCCCCTCGAGGAGACCATGGAGGCCTTCGCCGACGTCGTCCGCGCCGGCAAGGCCCTCTACATCGGCGTCTCCGAGTGGACGGCCGACCAGATCCGCGCCGGCCACGCCCTCGCCCGCGAACTGCGGGTGCCGTTCGTCTCCAGCCAGCCGCAGTACAGCGCGCTCTGGCGGGTCATCGAGGCCGAGGTCGTCCCCACCTGCGAGGAACTCGGCATCGGCCAGGTCGTCTGGTCCCCGATCGCCCAGGGCGTGCTCACCGGCAAGTACCTGCCCGGCGCCGCCCCGCCGGCCGGCTCCCGGGCCACCGACGAGAAGGGCGGCGCCGAGTACGTCGCCCGGTGGCTGCGCGCCGACGTCCTCGAACGCGTCCAACTGCTCCGCCCACTGGCCGAGCAGGCCGGCCTGAGCATGGCCGGGCTGGCCGTGGCCTGGGTGCTGCAGAACCCCAACGTCTCCGCCGCGATCATCGGCGCCTCCCGACCCGAGCAGGTCGTCGAGAACGCCAAGGCGGCCGGCGTCCGGCTGGACGCCGACCTGCTCAAGGCGATGGACGACATCCTGGCCCCGGTCGCCGAGACCGACCCGGCCCGGACGGCCCAGAACGCCCCCAAGGAGCGCCCGTAGCCACCGGAGCTCCCCGCGCCACCGGATCTACCGGAGCGGCACGCGGTTGGTGGCGCTCAGCACGTCCCCGCGGACGGGCGAGCCCGCGGCGCGCCGCGCATCGCCGACCGCCGGGTCCGAGACCGAGACCGTCAGCGTGTACCGCGGCTGGCCGGTGATCGTGTTCGAGCCGTCCACCGGCGGGGCGAGCCCGCGGGAGACCGCAAGGGCGTCGACGCCGGGGCAGAGCGCCGCGAGCGGGAGCACCAGATCCGCGTCGCCGCCGGAGCGGAGGTCCACCGGCCTCGCCCCGGCGTCCTGCGGCGCGGCCTCCCCGTCCGTGAGCGGCAGGCCGTAGGCACCGCCGACCAGCCCGTCCGGGCCCTCGATCTCGACCGCGGCGGTCAACGGACCCGACCCCGGCAGCGGGCGCGCCGACCCCTGCATGCCGGCCCGCCCGCCGACCTGCGCGAACGCCAGGCCGACGGTGAAGTGTCCGGGGTCGCCGCTCCCCAGCCGCTCGAAGCCGTAGGAGGTGAGGACGAGCTGCGGACCCGGCGGCTCGTCCGCCGTGCCCGGGCTCGTACCCGGGCCCGCGGCCGGGCCGGACTGCGGCGGCACGGCGTAGTGGTGGAAGCCCTTCGTGCCGCATGCGCTGCCCGTGGTGGTCCCCCCGCCCGGCAGTGCGGTGTCCTGCGCCTTGGTGACCACCGGGACCTCGGGGGCCGGACCGGCGCCCGCCGGCAGACCGTCCGGCCGGAGCGTCACCGCCACGACCGCACCGACCGCCGCCAGCACGGCCAGCGCCACCGTCAGCGCCCGGCGACCGCCGCGCGGCCGCCGGACGGCGCCCGGGGACGACGGCGACCAGCGGCGGCCACCCGGATCGACCGGCGGCTCGACCCGCCACCTCGCCGACAGCTCGCGGGTCCGTGCCGCGGGCTCCTTCACCGTGGCGGCGCGGACGAACCGCTCGTCCAGCACCAGCCCCTCGAACGGGTCGGGGGCACCGGGCTCCGGCTCCTCGGAGGGGTGCGGCTGCGGGTCGTCGGCCATCGGCATCGCGCCAGTATGCCCACGGCCGCCGACACCGCGGCCGCCGGGTCCCGCCGGGCGCCTGACGTCCCGTCGGCCGTCTGCTGCGCCCGGCGGGAAGAACTTCTTCGGCGAAGCCGTCACATCCGCCGGACGGCATCCGTCAGTGCAGTGCAAGCACATCGGAACCCGCCGGGAGGAACCCGCCGTGAACACCAGCACCAGCACCGCCGCCGAGACCGCTGCCGTTGAGACCGCTGCCGTTGAGACCACTGCCACGGAGACCGCTGCCCCGACCTCGCGGATGTCCGACCCCGTGGCGCTCGTCCCCGAGCTGAAGGAGCTGAGCGGCTGGCTCTTCCGCGCCACCGGCAACCGCTCCGTGCCGCGGACCACCATCGGGCTCGTCCAGCTGCGCGCCGGACAGCTCGTCGGCAGCACCTACCTGGTCGTGATGCACGCCGGGATGCTGCGCAAGGCGGGGGAGAGCGAGGAGCGGATCACCGCCGTCGCCACCTGGCGCGACGCCCCGTACTTCACCCCCGCGGAGCGCGCCGCGCTGGCCCTGGTCGAGGCCGTGCTCACCCCCAACCCGGCCGGCGAGCGCGTCCCCGACGAGCTCTACGCCGAGGCCGCCCGGCACTTCGACCCGACGGCCCTCACCACCCTCACCCTGGCGATCGGCCAGGTGAACTTCTTCGTCCCGCTCGCCCTGATCGGCAGGCCCGTCCCCGGCGTCGCCCCCTCCGAGCAGTGGACCTGACGCACCGTCCGACCCTGCCGGGCCCGGCCCGTCCCCCCGGACGGCCCGGGCCCGGCACGGTGACGGGGCGCGGTCCTCGTCAGCCCCGGTCGGCCGCGCCGGCACGGTCCTCGCGTGCCTGGCGGTCCTCCAGCAGGCGGCGGATGTCGTGGAGGCGTGCCGCACCCGGGCTGCGGACGTGTTCGATGCCGGAGCGGATCTCGCCGAGGACCGCCGAACCGCGTGCGTCGCCGCGCAGGGCGAGCCCGGCCGCGGCCTCGATCCTCGCGTCGAGGTGCGGGTCCGCCAACCGTGCCGCCAGCACGGCGCGCAGCTCGGGGGTGTCGACGCGAGACAGGGTGAACTTGTGGAGCGCGGTCGCCCGGGTCGAGGGGACGGGGTCAGCAGCCAGCCGCATCGGGGCCGCCACGACCTCCGGGTGCTCGGCCGGGTCGATGAAGGGGTTCGAGGCGACGGTTCGACGGACGTGCGGATCGGGATGGTCGGCGTGGACCCGGACGGCCCCCTTTCCGGAGCGGCAGTAGGAGGTGAAGGCATCGATGACGACGGCAAGGGCGTGGGGGTCCCGCTCGGTCTCCAGCAACGGACACAGGAACTCCGCCGTCTCCCGGGTCTACGGCGGCTCGTCGTCGGAGGCGACACCGAGGCCGAACCCCAGGAAGCCCACCGCGGGGAGCCCGAAGTGCCTGCGGACGGGAGAAGAAGAGACGTCCTCGGCGACCTTGCGTGCCCAGGCGAACGTCTCCTGGTCGGCCCGCCGTCCCCACTGGAGGAGCGAGGCGGACCAGTCGTCGTGCTGGGGATCGGCATGCACCATGGCGCGGGCCGTCAGTTCGTCCGGCGAGCGCCGGATCCCGAGCTCGGCCTCCAGATCGGTGATGATCGCCCGGTGCGCGGGAGGCGGACTGACCGCGCGACTCGGTCGGCGCGTCAGTCGGACGCTGCGGCCGATCGGTGGTGCCGGCAGGGGACGGCGGGCGCGACCTCGTGGCCGGCCAATGCTGCCATTCCCGTCGTCCACCCGGGGGTGCCGTCGACGCGGCCGACGACGAAAACCCGGTTCTCCCCCGACGCCACGTGGTACCGGTAGGCGCGGATGAACGGCGCGGCGTCCAGCTCCAGGAGGTGGGCGAGGACGTCCTCGACCAGGCAGTACGGGCAGCCCTCGGTGAGCCGTACGCGCGGCGGGGCACCGTCCTCCAGCGGAGGCTTGTCCGGAAGGATGACGCCGCCGTCCGCGGTCACGCCGAGCATGAGGCTGCCGGAGGCGGTGTGCGTGGTGGCGATGATCCGGCGGAACAGCCGCACGGGCGTGCCGGTGCGCATCGCCCGGCCGCTCGCCGGCGTCCGGAGGGCCCGCACCACCGGGACGACCAGCAGCAACGCGGCGGCGCCGAGCAGCACGCAGGCGACCGGCACAAGGAAGGCGGGGCCGCCGTGCGAGCCGACGTACAGGGTGCCGCCGCTCCAGATCCCCAGGCTGACCGAGTTCCCGAACCGGGGCGCTTCGGACCGGCTGACGCTCCCCGCGATCCGCAGGACGTCCCAGGCCGCCAGCGCGGGCAGGCAGAACGAACCGAGCGCCATCACGACGTCCACGCGTCCACCCCCCCGGCCACGGCGACCCTGTGCGGACTCGATTGGACCGCCCGACCTGACGCTACGTCAATCCCTTTGGAGCAGTGGTCGGGTGTTCTTCGCCCGGCACCTGGGCTGTCACACAGTCGCCGTGACCGAACGCGCCGGCCGGGACTCGTTCCCGGTCGGCGTTCCCGGTCCCGCTCAGGCCGCGCGGCGGCCGGCCGTCACTGGCCCACCCGTCCGTCGACGCGCTCGCGCAGAAGATCGGCGTGCCCGCAGTGACGGGCGTACTCCTCGATCCGGTGCGCCGTCAGCTCTCGGACCGCGATCCCCTCCTTGCCCACCCGCGCACCCAGGTCCGGGTGCCCGGCCAGCGCGGCGTCGACCACGGCCTGTTCGCGCTCCAGCTCGAGGTACGCGGCGTCGACCACGGCCTGTTAGGACCTGTAAGACAGCTACGCCAGGATGTCGGCATGACGGATGAAACGATCACCGCGCGCACCATCGCTGATCGCCACCTCGACCAGGTAGCCGCGCACGACCCGCTGGAGGCTGCCTGGCTAGGTCTGCACCCGGGCGACGACCGGCAGCCGGACCTCTCCCCGGAGGGGTTCGAATCGCTCGCCGACATCGCCCGACGCACCCTGACCGCGCTCGACGCCGTTCCCACCAGCGAGGACCCCACCGACCGGTCCTGCGCGCGGCTGCTCCGCGAGCGACTCACCGCCGAGCTGGCCATGCACGACTCCGGCGAGAACTTCCGCCAGCTGCGCAACATCGGCGCGCACGTTCACCACGTACGGGACATCTTCACCTTCATGCCGACCGCCACCGACGACGACTGGGCGGCAGTGGCCGGGCGGCTGCGCAACCTGCCCACCGCGCTCGACGGGTACCGCGCCACCCTCACCAAGGCGATATCCCGGCGCCTGCTCGCCGCACCTCGCCAGGCGGCCGCGGTCATCGACCAACTCGCCGCCTGGACCGGCGAAAACGCAGGCAGCGCAGGCTGGTTCGCCGACTTCGTCTCCCCCGGGCCCGAGCGGCTGCGCGGCGAGCTGGACGCCGCCGCCCTGCGCGCAACCGCTGCCGTCGCCGACTTCCGTGACTGGCTGCGCGACACCTACGCGCCCGCCACCGCCGACACCCCCGACGCCGTCGGCCGGGAGCGCTACCGGCTCGCCGTGCGCCACCACACCGGCGCCGACGTCGACCTGGACGAGGCCTACGCGTGGGCCTGGGACGAGTTCCACCGGACCGCGGCCGAGATGCGCGCCGAGGCCGAACGCGTCCTGCCCGGCGCGGGCGCCCTCGCCGCGATGCGGCACCTGGAGGAGCACGGCCACGCGGTCAAGGGCGAGGAGGCGATCCGCGACTGGCTGCAGTCGGTCATGGACCGGGCGATCACCGCCCTCGACGGCACCCACTTCGACATCTCCGGACCGCTGCGCCGGGTGGAGTCCCGGATCGCCCCGGCGGGCAGTGCCGCCTCGCCGTACTACTCCGGTCCCAGCCTGGACTTCAGCCGCCCCGGCCGCACCAACTTCCCCACCCTCGGCCGGGAGTCATTCCCGACCTGGCAGCTCGTCAGCGTCTGGTACCACGAGGGCGTTCCCGGCCACCACCTGCAACTCGCCCAGTGGGTCGCGCTCGCCGACCGGCTCAGCCGCTACCAGACCACCCTCGGCATGGTCAGCGCCAACGTCGAGGGCTGGGCCCTGTACGCCGAACGGCTCATGGACGACCTGGGCTTCCTCACCGACCCCGCCCACCGCCTCGGCTTCCTCGACGAGCAGATGCTGCGCACCATCCGGGTGATCATCGACATCGGCATGCACCTGGGCCTGGCCATCCCCGCCGATGCGGGCTTCCATTCCGGCGAGCGCTGGACTCCCGAGCTCGCCACGGAGTTCATGGCCACGTACAACGGCAGCCCTGCCGATCTGCGCGACAGCGAGATCGTCCGCTACCTCGGCTGGCCCGGCCAGGCCATCGGCTACAAGCTCGGGGAACGTGCCTGGCTGCGGGGGCGTGACGCCGCCCGCAGCCGGCAGGGCGCCGCGTTCGACCTCAAGACCTGGCACATGAAGGCACTCGCCCTGGGCTCACTCGGCCTCGACGACCTGGTCGTCCAACTCGCCACACTCTAGGACCACCGGCGGCGGACACCGTCCCGCGAGACCGGGGACGGGCCCGTTCGCTCTCTCCGTCTGCCACCGCTTCCCTCGGGTCTCTGGAACTGGTGCCGAGAAGACCGACAACTCGCGGCTGATTGATGTCGCTCTTCGCCGTGCTGGAGATCGAGCCGGCCAAGGGCGCGGTCGCGCACGGCTGGTCGGACCAGACCTGGACCCTGACCCGGATCAAGACGCTGATCGGACGACGCTTCCACAACTCGTTCACGCTCTCGGGCATCTCGCAGATGCTGCGCCGTCACGGCTGGAGTCACCAGGTTCCGGCTCGGCACGCGGTCGAGCGTGACGAAGCCGCCGTGGCAGGCTGGGTGAAGGAGATCTGGTCGTCCGTGGAAGCAGCACGGTGGCACTCGACGCCTACCTCGTCTTCGAGGACGAGGCCGGCTTCTCGATGACGCCGCGCACCGCCCGCACCGCCCCTGATCAGGAGTATCCGTCAAAGCGGATCAAGCCCACCCCGGGGGAACCCCGGCCGGTGTCCGGCCGGGGTTCCCCGGGGTGGTGGGTGTCGGTCAGCGGGTGTGGCCGCCTGTGCCATGGACCTCTCGGCTGCGTGTCAGCGGGCGGAGTCCGGTGGTGATCACCCCGGGTCGCGGGTCAGTGCTGCAGGGTGAGGACGCCCGGCCGCCACGGCAGCTGGTCGTAGGGGCCGCTCGCGGTGGGGGACTTGCCCTGGTAGAGGAACTGC
>NZ_JBFBJY010000066.1:0-48707 GCF_040702125.1 Kitasatospora sp. NPDC085895
GGACATCAACCCGCAGTAGACCTAGGTGCCGCTCGTAAAAATCACAACTCGCCCATTACTTCACCCACCCCCGCGCGCCCCCCCGCCCCTCCGCGGACCGGGGCGCGCGCCGTCGTGCGCCTACTCCGCGGAGCGGACCCGCAGGCTGGTGATCAGCGGGCCGTCCGTGACCTCGGCGAAGAAGTCGTTGCCCTTGTCGTCCACGACGATGAACGCCGGGAAGTCCTCGACCTCGATGCGCCAGACGGCCTCCATGCCGAGCTCGGGGTACTCCAGCACCTCGACCTTCTTGATGCAGTCCTGGGCGAGGCGGGCGGCAGGGCCGCCGATCGAGCCGAGGTAGAAGCCGCCGTGCTCGTTGCACGCCTTGGTGACCTGCTTGGAGCGGTTGCCCTTGGCGAGCATGACCATGGAGCCGCCGGCCGCCTGGAACTGGTCGACGTAGGAGTCCATCCGGCCGGCCGTGGTGGGGCCGAAGGAGCCGGAGGCGTAGCCCTCGGGGGTCTTCGCCGGGCCGGCGTAGTACACCGGGTGGTCCTTCATGTACTGCGGCATGCCCTCGCCGGCGTCGAGGCGCTCCTTGATCTTGGCGTGGGCGATGTCGCGGGCGACGACCAGGGTGCCGCTGAGCGAGAGGCGGGTCTTCACCGGGAACTTGGACAGCTGCGCCCGGATGTCGGCCATCGGCTGGTTGAGGTCCACCTTGACGACCTCGTCGTCGAGGTGGGCGTCGGTGGTGTCCGGCAGGTACTTCGCCGGGTCGGTCTCCAGCTGCTCCAGGAAGACGCCCTCGGCGGTGATCTTGCCGAGCGCCTGGCGGTCGGCGGAGCAGGAGACGGCCATCGCGACCGGCAGCGAGGCGCCGTGGCGCGGCAGGCGGATCACGCGGACGTCGTGGCAGAAGTACTTGCCGCCGAACTGCGCGCCGATGCCGATCTTCTGGGTGAGCTCGAAGACCTTCTGCTCCAGCTCCAGGTCGCGGAAGCCGTGGCCGGTCCTCGCGTCGCCGGAGGTCGGCAGGTTGTCGAGGTAGTGCGCGGAGGCGTACTTGGCGGTCTTGAGCGCGAACTCGGCGCTGGTGCCGCCGACCACGATCGCCAGGTGGTACGGCGGGCAGGCCGCGGTGCCCAGCGAGCGGATCTTCTGCTCCAGGAAGGAGAGCATCGACGACTCGTTGAGGATCGCCTTGGTCTCCTGGTACAGGTACGACTTGTTGGCGGAGCCGCCGCCCTTGGCCATGAAGAGGAACTTGTAGGCGTCGCCGTCGGTGGCGTACAGCTCGATCTGGGCCGGCAGGTTGTTGCCGGTGTTCTTCTCGTCCCACATGGTGACCGGCGCCATCTGCGAGTAGCGCAGGTTCAGCTTGGTGTACGCGTCGTAGACGCCGCGGGCGATCGCGGACTCGTCCCGGCCGGAGGTGAGGACGTTCTGGCCGCGCTTGCCCATGACGATGGCGGTGCCGGTGTCCTGGCACATCGGGAGGATGCCGCCGGCCGAGATGTTGACGTTCTTCAGCAGGTCGAGCGCGACGAAGCGGTCGTTGGGGCTCGCTTCCGGGTCGTCCAGGATGCGGCGCAGCTGGGCGAGGTGGTCCGGGCGCAGGTAGTGCGAGATGTCGTGCATCGCCTCGGCGGTGAGCAGCCGCAGCGCCTCCGGCTCGACCTTGAGGAAGGTGCGGCCGTCCGCCTCGAAGGTGGAGACGCCCTCGGAGGTGAGCTTCCGGTACGGCGTGGGGTCGGCACCGAGCGGGAGGAGGTCGCGGTACTCGAATTCCGGGGTGGCCATGGGGAGAGATCCTTAAGCGGGGTCGGCTGCGTCTGCGAAGCACCCTCCAATGTAGGTGCAGGCGGCGCGGCGGCGGAGCGCAGGTGAGCCTGCGTGACGGGGCTCACGCCTTTCTCCGGCGAACTCTCGTTCGGAGTGATCCCGATGGCTAGGCTTTGGGCGTGGACACTTCGCCGTCGCCCGACGACCAGGGGCAGCAGCCCGTACCCATGACCAAGCAGGAGCCGGCCCCCGTCCCGCAGGCGCAGCCCGCGGTCGCCGCGCCGGTCGCCGAGGCCGATCTGCGGTGCTCGGACGCGGACCGCGAGCGGGTCGCCGACCTGCTGCGCGACGCGTACGCCGAGGGCCGGTTGACGGTGGAGGAGCACTCGGAGCGGATCGAGGCGGCCTACGCCGCGAAGACCTTCGGCGACCTCGTCCCGCTCACCCGGGACCTGCCGGCCGCCACCGGTGCCCCGCTCTCGATGGAGAAGCCGCCGCTGCAGCAGCAGCGCGCGCCGCTGCCGCCGGCCCGCCAGGAGGCGCCGACCATGGTGGCGGTGTTCGGCGGGGCGGAGCGCAAGGGCCGCTGGCGGGTCGGGCCGCACCTGAGGGCCGTCGCGGTCTTCGGCGGGGTGGAGATCGACCTGACCGACGCGGTCTTCGAATCGCCCGAGGTGGTCATCGAGGTGACCGCGATCTTCGGCGGCGTGGACATCAAGGTGCCGGAGAACGTCAGCCTGCACGGCGGCGGCGTGGGCATCTTCGGCGGCTTCTCGGTGCGCGAGCAGACCGCGGCCGACCCGTACGCGCCGGTGGTGCGGGTGAAGGGCGCGGCGGTCTTCGGCGGCTGCGAGGCCAAGCCGCGCCGCGGCAAGAAGCTGCGGGAGTGGGCGCGCAAGCAGCTCGACCGCTGAGCGGCGCCGGGTGCGGAGCCGGGCGGGGAGTCTGCCGCCCGGCCAACTGCGCTGCGGGCACTCGTCGTTGTGTCGAGTGCAGGGAGTAGTCGGTTGCGTGCGGTGTGCATGAATCGGGGGGCGAGGGGGTAGTTCCCCACGCACATCGGTTCCTGTTACGGCTGTGATCCCGTACGGCGGCGGCGCCGCGGCGGGTGGGCACGGGGCAGTCGGGCAGGGACGAGCTTCCCCGAGTCCCGTACCGCGTCAGGAGTAGCCGTGCTGCATCCCATCGAGTCCAGCGCCACCGGCTCCGCCGCCGTCCGCCGCAGTCCGGTGGCGGTGGGGGCCCCTGCGGACCCGCTGGAGGACAACCCGTGGCACACCGGGGCGGCCTGCCGTCGCGACGAGGCCGGGCTGTTCTTCGCGCCGTCCAAGGAGCCGACGGCGGCCCGGCTCTCGCGTGAGGAGCAGGCCAAGCAGGTCTGCGCCCGGTGCCCCGTGCTGCTGGAGTGCCGCGAGCACGCGCTGGCCATGCCGGAACCGTACGGGGTGTGGGGCGGGCTGACCGCGGCCGAGCGGCGGGTGGTGCTGGCCCGGCGGCGGCGCCGGGAGGCGGAGCTGCGCGAGGCGCGGCGGGTGCCGACGGGCCGGATAGCCGGCTGACGCACGGCGGCGGCCCCGGGCGCGGACGCCCGGGGCCGCCGTTCGCGACGTGCCGCGTCAGTTGGCGCGGTCGAAGTCGATCGCGCTGTAGGCCCGCAGCTTGGACAGCTTGTGGGTGGAGTCGATGCGCCGGATCGTGCCGCTCTTGGAGCGCATCACCAGCGAGCTGGTGGTGGCGGTCTCCTGGCGGTAGTGCACGCCGCGCAGCAGCTCGCCGTCGGTGATGCCGGTGGCGACGAAGAAGACGTTCTCGCCGGAGACCAGGTCGTCGGTGGTGAGGACGCGGTCGAGGTCGTGGCCGGCGTCCAGCGCCTTCTGCCGCTCCGTCTCGTCCTTCGGCCACAGCCGGCCCTGGATGACGCCGCCCATGCACTTCATCGCGCAGGCCGCGATGATGCCCTCCGGGGTGCCGCCGACGCCCATCAGCAGGTCGACGCCGGTGCCCTCGCGGGCGGCCATGATGGCGCCGGCCACGTCGCCGTCGGAGATGAACTTGATCCGGGCGCCGGCCTCGCGGATCTCCTTGACCAGGCCCTGGTGGCGGGGCCGGTCCAGCACCACGACGGTGACGTCCTCGACGGCGATGCCCTTGGCCTTGGCGACCCGGCGGATGTTGACGGCCGTCGGCGCGGAGATGTCGACGAAGTCCGCGGCCTCCGGGCCGCAGACCAGCTTGTCCATGTAGAAGACCGCGCTGGGGTCGAACATGGTGCCGCGGTCGGCGACCGCGAGGACGGCCACCGCGTTGTGCATGCCCTTGGCGGTCAGCGTGGTGCCGTCCACCGGGTCCACGGCGACGTCGCACTCGGCGCCGGTGCCGTCGCCGACACGCTCGCCGTTGTACAGCATGGGCGCCTCGTCCTTCTCGCCCTCGCCGATGACGACGACGCCGTTCATCGAGACGGTGGAGACGAGGGTGCGCATGGCCTTCACGGCCGCGCCGTCGGCGCCGTTCTTGTCGCCGCGGCCGACCCAGCGGCCCGCCGCGAGCGCGGCGGCCTCGGTGACGCGGACGAGTTCCAGGGCGAGGTTGCGGTCCGGGGCCTCCGGAGCGACCTCCAGCGAGCTGGGGAGGTGGTGCGGGTACTGCGTGGTCATCGTCGTTACCTCTCTGTACGCGACGGCCAGTGAGCGCCCGACTACTGCCAGGTCGGAACGCCGTGGTGAGGGTTGGTGCGATCGTATCCGGCACCCGGACGGGTGTCTGTGGCGCACCCGGCGCGACCAGCCGGTATGCGGCGGTTCGTCCGGCTTCACCCCGCCGGGGGGTACCCGGTGGTCGGGGGCGCGGGGGGCATGGTCCACCATGGACGGGTGGCAGGCAGCAGCAGCAAGAGAGGCCGGCAGACGGTACGGGACATGATCCTGTCGATGCTGGCGGTCGGTGTCGTGGGCTTCTTCGGATACCTCTTCATCCCGCACGAGGGCGGCGACGGCGTGCACGTCGTCGACTACCGTTCGGCGCTGGCCTCGGCGAAGCGCGCCGCGCCCTACCCGGTGCTCGGCCCGCAGGGGCTCTCCGAGCAGTGGCGGGCGACCTCGGTCGAGTACCGCAAGGACGGCAAGGGCAACGCCGTGTGGCACCTGGGCTTCGTGACCCCGTCCGGCCAGTACGCCGCGGTGGAGCAGTCCAACGGAACCCGTGACGACGTGATCGACACCGTGGTGCCGGGCGGCAGGCCGGACGGCAGCGCGCCGGTGGCCGGCCAGGACTGGCAGCGCTTCCAGGGCACCAAGTACCGCGGTCTCGCCACCCCGGCCGGCACCGCCACCACGGTCGTCACCGGCTCCGCCTCGTACGACGAGCTGGCCCAGCTGGCCGCCGCGCTGAAGTAGCGCGCGGCGCCGGTGCGCGCGCCCCGAGGACGTACGACGAAGGCCCCCGCGGCGAACCGCGGGGGCCTTCGTCCTGGCCGGGCCGTGCGCGGCCCGGAGCAGGATCAGACGGTGGTGACGACCTCGTCGTACTCCAGGCGCGGGGAGCGCGGGAACCAGGCGTCCTCGCCGGGCTTGCCGATGTTGACCACGGCCAGCACGGAGTGCTCGCCGTCGGCGAAGAACTCCTTGTTCAGGCCCGCGGCGTCGTAGCCGGTCATCGGGCCGGCGGCCAGGCCGGCGGCGCGCACGCCGATGATGAAGTACGCGGCCTGCAGGGCGCCGTTCAGCGTGGCGGAGGCCTCGCGGACGGGGCGCTCGGAGAAGAACATGTCCTTCGCCTGCGGGAAGTGCGGCAGCTGGGTCGGGAGCTCCTCGTGGAACTCGTTGTCCTGCGCGAGGATGGCGACCAGCGGGGCGGTGGCGGTCTTGGCGCGGTTGCCCTCGGCCATGTGCTGCAGCAGGCGCTCGCGGCCCTCGTCGGTGCGGACGAGCACGATGCGCAGCGGCTGCTGGTTGAACGCGGTGGGGCCGAACTTGACCAGGTCGTAGATGGCCCGGACCTGCTCGTCGCTGACCGGCTCGTCGGTGAAGGTGTTGGCGGTACGGGCCTCGCGGAAGAGCAGGTCCTGGGCGGCGGCGTCGAGTGCCAGGGTCATTGCGGAATCCACCTCAAACGGAAGACGGGAGAGCGGTCGGGACGGCCGGGAGGACCGTTCACCGGGCTCCAACGTTAGGTGAAACTTAAACTATTCCGCAAGCGGGTGTGACCCCCGTCACGCCTGCGGGGCGTGCCCCGGGTCACCCGCCGTCGCCGTCGGCGGCTCACCCGTCGGCGGACTCCTCGGCGGCCAGCGCCGCGTCCAGCCGGGCCCGGGCGCCGTCCAGCCAGCGCTGGCAGACCTTGGCCAGCCGCTCGCCGCGCTCCCACAGCGCCAGCGACTCCTCCAGCGAGGTGCCGCCGGTCTCCAGCTGCCGGACGACCTCCAGCAGCGCGTCCCTGGCCTGCTCGTACCCGAGCGCCTCGTCGCCGCCGGCCGCACCCCGGACCGCCTGACCGTCCTGCTGCTGATCTGCCATGCCGCCAGCGTAGGGGCTGCGGACGACAGACCGGTGCGGTCGCCGCCGTCAGTGCGGGCTGACCGGCCGCCGGGCGGACGGGCTGCGGCGCTCGGCCGCGGCGCAGCGCTCGGCCGGGGCGCGGTGCTCCGCGGGGCCGCAGCGCTCGGCGGAGGCGGCGGCGGAGGCGGCGGCGGGGGCGACGAGGGTGCGGCGCAGGGTGCTGCGGGCCCGCCAGGTGAGGGTCTTCACGGCGCCCACCCGGATGCCGATCGCGTCCGCCACCTCCCGCGAACTGAGGTCGTCCCAGTAGCGCAGTGTGAGCGCCGTCCGCTGGTGCTCGGTCAATGTCGCGAGCGCGGCGAAAACGCGCTCGGCCTCGACGAGGGAGACCACCTGGTCCTCGACGCAGATTCCCGCATCGGAATCCGCGACCGCGGCCACCGTCGACTCGCTGCGGGTGGCCCGCCGTTTGTCGTGGTCGAACATGATGTTCCGGGCGATGGTGAAAATCCACGCCCCCATGTCCTTCCCCGTCCAGCGGAACCCGTCAATGCACGCCATTGCGCGGACGAACGTGTCCTGGGTCAGGTCCTCGGCGAGTGCGCGATTCCCGGTGCGCCGTGTGAGGAAGGCCAGGACCGGCCCCCGATATCGGCGGTACAACTCCGCCCAGGCGTCCCGGTCGCCGGCCTTGGCGGCCTCGATCAGGTGCGGTGCTCCACGCGGCGTTCCACGCAGCGTCCCATCCATACCGGACCTCCCGGAGAGCAGGTCCCGCAACGATACGAGCGGGCATGCATGCGTGCAAGCGATTCCGAAATTCCGTCAGTTCGCCCCACTGCCACCCAGATTTAGCACGACCTGACTGATCGTCATTGGCTTGCACTCATGCAAGTAGATGCATCTGGGACATGACACGCGCTAGCCTTGCCCGCCATGCAGCCGACTGAGGACACCGCCTCGGAGACCACCCCCGCCCAACGTTTCGGTGCCGTCGTTCACGAGGCCGCCCGGCGCGCGGGCTACGACCTCACCCCGGGCGCCGGCGGACGGCTCGCCCTCGCCAGGGACACCGGCATGAGCGCCTCCGCGGTCGGGCGCATGCTGCGCGGCGACACCCTTCCCCGCCCCTCCCAATTCCAGAGAATCGCGCAGGTCGTCCACCTGGACCTGCACGAGCTGCTGGTGCGCGGCGGAGTGATTTCCGAGGAATCCGCAAACGATCTCCCCCGGGGAGTACGCTCACCCATCACCCCTGAGGAAGCGTTGGACGCCTGGGGTGTAACCCACCCCATGATCCGGAAATTCCTTCTCGCCTCCATCGCCCAGGCGATCGGCCTGCAGCAGGAAAGCGAGCGCTGTTCTTTTCCGCCGGACGAGAACCGCGGGGGAGGGGCAGTGCACATGCAGAGGTGAGGCCAGTAATGCCGAGATTCTCTCCGGTGGCGGCCGACGCGCTCAGAGCGGTGGGCGCGGTCGGCGGAACAGCACTGATCGTCGCCGGCACCTACGACACCCGTTGGATCCCGTTCCTCGGCTGCCTGGCCGTGGCGGCGCTGTCCACCACCGAGTACGCCCTGGCGAGGACCAGGCGGTGGATGCGCGAGACCGAGGCCAGGACGGCCCGTCAGGCCGAGCTCGTCGCCGCCCGCGCGGCCGCCCTGCCGCCGGCCGCGCCGCCCGGGATACCGCCGCCCCCCGCACCGCCGCTCGCCGACGGCCGACAGCTCGGCGCCGACGCCCTGCTGCGCCTGCTGGAGGCCGTGCACCGGGAACTGCGGCACGCGCACGAGGCGGCCGACCGGGCCCAGGCCGAGCTCGCCGACCTCAGCCGAGAGTGGAACACCCTCGTGCAGGAGACCATGAGCCGTCCCCCGCACGCCCGCACACCGGTCGAATGAGCCCGGTCGCGCGCCGGGGCCCGCGCTCACTCCGGCGCGACGGTCACCCCGAAGCCGCCCTCCGCCACCCGCGCGTGCAGCTCGTCCCCGGCCGCCACCTGCGCCGGGTCCGTCACCACCGCCCCGTCCGCCCGCTGCAGCACCGCGTAGCCGCGCTGCAGGGTGGCCAGCGGCGACAGCGCCACCACCCGGGCCAGCGCGTGCCCGAGGTCCGTCTGCGCATGGTCCAGCCGGTGCCCCAGCACCCGCCGCCCCCGCTCCACCAGCGCCGTCACCTCCGCCGCCCGGTCCTCCACCAGCCGGTGCGGCGCGGCCAGCACGGGACGGCTGCGCACCCCCTCCAGCCCGTGCAGCTCCCGCTCGACCCGGCCCACCACGCAGCGCCGGGCGCGGTCCCGCAGCTGGCGCACCCGGGCGAGTTCCTCGCCCACCTCCGGAACCACCCGCTTCGCCGCGTCGGTCGGCGTCGACGCACGGAAGTCGGCGACGAAGTCCAGCAGCGGCTGGTCCGGCTCGTGGCCGATCGCACTGACCACCGGGGTGCGGGCCGCCGCCACGGTGCGCACCAGCTCCTCGGAGGAGAACGGCAGCAGGTCCTCCACGCTGCCGCCGCCGCGGGCCACCACGATGACGTCCACCTCCGGGTGATCGTCGAGCTCCCGCACCGCGGCCGCCACCTGCGCCGCCGCGTTCGGTCCCTGCACCAGCACGTTGCGCACCTCGAAGCGGACGGCCGGCCAGCGCCGCCGGGCGTTCTCCAGCACGTCCCGCTCGGCCGCCGAGCCGCGGCCGGTCACCAGGCCCACGCAGTGCGGCAGGAACGGCAGCGGCCGCTTGCGCTCCGCGTCGAACAGCCCCTCCGCGCCGAGCTTGCGCTTCAGCTGCTCCAGCCGGGCCAGCAGCTCGCCCAGCCCGACCAGCCGGATCTCCGAGGCCCGCAGCGAGAGCGTGCCGCGCGCGGTGTACCACTCGGGCTTGGCGTGGACGACGATCCGCGAGCCCTCCTGCACGGCCTCCGCCACCTGTTCGAAGACCGGACGGAAGCAGGTCACGGTGAGCGACACGTCCCGCTCCGGGTCGCGCAGCGTCAGGAACACCATCCCCGCGCCGGGGCGTCGGTTCAGCTGCGCGATCTGCCCCTCCACCCAGACCTCGCCCAGCCGGTCGATCCAACCGCCGATCATCGCCGACACCCTGCCGACCGGGACGGGCGCCTCGGGGGAGCTGCTGTTCGCCATGCCCACGAGGCTAGCGCCGCCCGGTGACGCCGCCGCCGCGCCCGGCCCGGCGCATCGGCCCCGCGCGCGTCGGCCCCGCGCGCGTCGGCCCCCTGCGCGTCGGGCGCCGCGGCGGGGCGCCCGTACGATGGAGCCATGTCCACCACTGCACAGCGCCGTGTCCTGCTCGCCGCCCCCCGGGGCTACTGCGCGGGCGTCGACCGCGCCGTCATCGCCGTGGAGAAGGCCCTGGAGCAGTACGGGGCCCCGATCTACGTCCGCAAGCAGATCGTCCACAACAAGTACGTCGTGCAGACCCTCGAGAAGAAGGGCGCGATCTTCGTCGACGAGACGGAGGAGGTGCCCGAGGGCGCGATCGTGGTCTTCTCCGCGCACGGCGTCGCCCCGTCCGTGCACGACGAGGCGAAGGCCGGCAAGCTCGCCACCATCGACGCCACCTGCCCCCTGGTCACCAAGGTGCACAAGGAGGCCGTGCGCTTCGCCGAGGAGGACTACGACATCCTGCTCGTCGGCCACGAGGGCCACGAGGAGGTCATCGGCACGATGGGCGAGGCCCCGGACCGCATCCACCTCGTGGACGGCGCCGAGGACGTCGCACGCGTCCGGGTCCGCGACGAGTCCAAGGTCGTCTGGCTCTCCCAGACCACCCTCTCCGTGGACGAGACCATGGCCACCGTCGGCGAGCTGCAGAAGCGCTTCCCGCTGCTGGTCAGCCCGCCCAGCGACGACATCTGCTACGCCACGCAGAACCGCCAGGTCGCGGTGAAGAAGCTCGCGCCCGAGACCGACCTGCTGATCGTCGTCGGCTCCAAGAACTCCTCCAACTCCGTCCGCCTGGTCGAGGTCGGCCTGGAGTACGGCGCCAAGGCCGCCCACCTGGTCGACTTCGCCGACGAGATCGACGAGGCCTGGCTGGAGGGCGTCACCACCGTCGGCCTCACCAGCGGCGCCTCGGTGCCCGAGATCCTCGTCGACGGCGTCCTGGAGTTCCTCGCCGAGCGCGGCTACGCCGACGTCGAGACCGTGAAGACCGCCGAGGAGCACCTGCAGTTCTCGCTGCCGAAGGAGCTCCGCCGCGACCTGCGCGCCGAGGCCGCCGGCAAGCTCTGACCCGCGCACCGGGGCCCGGCGGCCCCCGCCCCGAGCCCGGGCGCCCGCACACCGCGGACGCCCGGGCTTCGTGCTGTCCGCCACCGGGTACCGGAGGGACGGCACGGCGGGCGGGGGCGGCCCCGCCCCCGTAGGTTGGTGCGCAGCCCGTGGTTTGTGCACAGGCTGTGGACGACGCTTCGAGGGAGGAACTGCGGAATGGCGACGGTATTCGGCGTGGACATCGGCGGCTCGGGCATCAAGGGCGCCCCGGTCGACCTGGCCGGGGGAGGGCTCGCCGAGGAGCGCTTCAAGGTGCTCACCCCGCAGCCGTCCTCGCCGAACGCGGTGGTCGAGGCGGTCGTCGAGGTCGTCCGGCACTTCGGCCACCAGGGGCCGGTCGGCCTGACCTTCCCCGGGGTGGTCGTCCGCGGCCGCACCCGCACCGCCGCCAACGTCGACAAGGACTGGATCGGCATGGACGCCGAGGGGCTCTTCCGCGAGGCCCTCGACCTGCCCGCCACCGTCGTCAACGACGCGGACGCGGCCGGCATCGCCGAGGTCACCCACGGGGCCGGCCGCGGCCGGGGCGGCACCGTCCTGCTGCTCACCTTCGGCACCGGCATCGGCAGCGCGCTCTTCGTCGACGGCGCCCTGGTGCCCAACACCGAGCTCGGCCACCTCGAACTGCGCGGCAAGGACGCCGAGCGGCGCGCCTCCTCGGCCGCCAGGGAACGGCACGGGCTGTCCTGGGCCGAGTGGGCGGTGCGGGTCGACGAGTACCTCGACCTGGTCGAGATGCTGTTCTCGCCGCAGCTGATGATCATCGGCGGCGGTGTCAGCCGCAAGCACGAGAAGTTCCTGCCGCTGCTGCGCAAGCGCGACGCCGAGGTCCTCCCCGCCGAACTCCGCAACGACGCCGGCATCGTCGGCGCCGCGATGGCCGCCGCGGCCCACGCGGCCTAGAGCCCGGGGCGGTCACGTCAGGTGCCCCCACGCGCCCCTGAAACGACCACCCCTGCGGAGCTAACGGGTGCGGCGGATCCGGCGTTGGGCCACGAACCGGGCGGCCACGATCACGGCCGCCAGGCCCGTCCCGGCGAACAGCCAGCCCGCCCGCACCGCCAGCCCGCTCGCCAGCGACACCACCCGGCCGGTCAGCCCGGAGGTGGCGGCCGGCTGCAGCAGCGCCAGCGCCAGCGCGAACGCGATCGGCCCGGCGATCGGCGCCGCCGGCAGGTCCGGGTAGCGCACCCGGACGGCCAGCTGGAAGCAGAGCACCAGGTAGCCCAGGCCGAACAGCACGCCGAGGCCGCCGAACAGCGTCCGGTCCACCCCGGCGACCAGCAGGGTCCCGGCGACCGCGGCCACCCCGGTGCCCACCGCCGTCAGCCGGGCCGGACGCCCCGTCCGCCCCCGGCCGCGGCCCGCCCACGGCAGGCGCGGACGGCGGACCGGCGCGCCGCCGGAGGCCGAGCGCAACCGGGAGTCGACGGGCGCGGCGGGGCCCGGGACGGCGGCCCGGTCGGTGCCGGACGGCGGCTGCCGCCGGGGCCCGGGGGGCTGGGTACGGATGCTCTGCTGCTCCACCCACCCAACGTACGGTCCGATCATCGCCACAGTGTGTAATGCCGGAATTCCGGACCGGGCGTGTCCGCGGCAGGAGTAGCGTCGTCCACGACCGACGCGGTCCGCCGGCGGGCCGGGCGGGGATCGGACGGCGACGAACCGGAGCAGGGGTGACCGAGGGCGGTCACCGGTGGAGGGGTGCGATGACGGACTTCGGCTTCGAGCGGCTGCACCACGTGCAGCTCGACATCCCTGCCGGTGCGGAGCCGGCCTGCCGGGCGTTCTGGGCCGGGGTGCTCGGGATGACCGAGCTGGCCAAGCCACCGGTGCTGGCGGCGCGCGGCGGCTGCTGGTTCCGCAGCGGGGGAGTGGAGGTGCACCTCGGCGTCGTCCCCGACTTCGCGCCCTCGGCCAAGGCCCACCCGGGCATCCTGGTGCACGACCTGGACGCGCTCGCGGCCCGCCTGGAGGAGCACGGCCACCCCGTCCGGTGGGACGACTCCGTCCCGGGTCGCCGCCGTTTCCACAGTGCCGACGCGCTCGGCAACCGGCTGGAGTTCCTGGAGCCCGACCGGACGGGCTGAGCGCGCCCCGTAGACTGGGGGATCGGCCGCCTCCGGCCGCTCCACGCCCTCCAAGCCCACGGGACATCGCTTCATGTCGCTCACGATCGGAATCGTCGGCCTGCCGAACGTCGGCAAGTCGACCCTGTTCAACGCCCTGACCAAGAACGACGTGCTGGCGGCCAACTACCCGTTCGCCACCATCGAGCCCAACGTGGGCGTCGTCGGCGTCCCCGACACGCGGCTGGCGAAGCTCGCCGAGATCTTCGGTTCGGCGCGCATCCTGCCGGCCACCGTCGACTTCGTCGACATCGCGGGCATCGTCCGCGGCGCGAGCGAGGGCGAGGGCCTGGGCAACAAGTTCCTCGCCAACATCCGCGAGTCGGACGCGATCTGCCAGGTCGTCCGCGCCTTCACCGACCCGGACGTGGTGCACGTCGACGGCAAGGTCTCGCCCAAGGACGACATCGAGACCATCCACACCGAGCTGATCCTCGCCGACCTGCAGACCGTGGAGAAGGCCCTGCCGCGCCTGCAGAAGGAGGCGCGCCTCAAGAAGGACACCGCGCCGGTGCTGGCCGCCGCCGAGGCCGCCAAGGCGATCCTGGAGACCGGCAAGACCCTCTTCGAGGCGGGCTTCGACACCCACCCGATCCGCGAGCTGCACCTGCTGACCGCCAAGCCGTTCCTCTACGTCTTCAACGTGGACGAGGACGAGCTCGCCGACGAGGACTTCAAGGACGCCCAGCGCGCCCTGGTCGCCCCCGCCGAGGCGATTTTCCTCAACGCCAAGATCGAGTCCGAGCTGATCGAGCTCGACGACGAGGAGGCGCTGGAGCTGCTCCAGTCCATGGGCCAGGACGAGCCCGGCCTCGCCACCCTCGCCCGGGTCGGCTTCGAGACCCTCGGCCTGCAGACCTACTTGACCGCCGGCCCCAAGGAGACCCGGGCCTGGACGATCAAGAAGGGCGCCACCGCCCCCGAGGCCGCCGGTGTCATCCACACCGACTTCCAGAAGGGCTTCATCAAGGCCGAGGTCATCTCCTTCGACGACCTGGTCGCGACCGGCTCCATCGCCGAGGCCCGCAGCAAGGGCAAGGCCCGCATCGAGGGCAAGGAGTACGTCATGCAGGACGGCGACGTGGTGGAGTTCCGCTTCAACGTCTGACACCTGACCGGCTGATCCGCTGAGGCGGAGGTCAGGACGAGAAGCCGCAGGTCAAGGGTCAGATCGAGAGGTCTGGCCCTTCCTGTTTCCTCAGCCTGATTCAGCCTGTTTCCGGGTCCTGTGCTGACTTCGTGCTGACCGTCCGACGACCTGTGGACTGGTGCTGAGCAGGGGCGGCGTTGCCGGGCACAGCGCCCGTGCGGCGGACCCGAGCTGACCAGCTATCCAGCCCATCAGCCCGGTTTCCCGTTCTCTCAACTGGAGCACCTTGACCGTGTGTCACAGCTTCGGGAGCATCGAGCTACACACAGCAACCGGTGGAGGGGGAACGATGCGTGTTACCAGGCTGGTCGGGTCGTGCGACCTCAACGACTGCCC
Organism: Kitasatospora sp. NPDC085895; assembly: GCF_040702125.1. Classification (NCBI taxonomy): domain Bacteria; kingdom Bacillati; phylum Actinomycetota; class Actinomycetes; order Kitasatosporales; family Streptomycetaceae; genus Kitasatospora; species Kitasatospora sp. NPDC085895. The sequence goes on from NZ_JBFBJY010000066.1 coordinate 14,170, forward strand.
GACGATCTACACCACGGACCGGGGCACGATCCTGGTGCAGGGAGCCGTGACGGACGAGCACGGCCTCACTATCCCGGACGGGGAAAGCGTGGTGGAGATCCCGATGGACCTGCTCCGGAAGGTCGTGCGTGAGCAGCTCATCTAGCAGGTTCGGCGACCTGTTCGACAACTTCAGCGGCGAAGCATTCCGGTTGGAAACCCTCGATGACTACACCAAATCATCGAACCCCGAGAGCCTGCGGGCGTTCCTTGCGGGGGAGCCTCAACCTGAAGACTACAATCAAGAGTGGTGTGACTTTCTCGGCGCCGCTACGGGTGCAGGAAAGCGCATCTATCGCGTTCACATTCTCTCGCGCCCGCTGACTCCGTATCTCCGGTTCGAACTTGGATGGGGCTACCGGAAGAACTCAACCGCTGGCGAAGAGTTCTTCATCCTCGACACCACCGAGAAGCCAAATCCCCTGGAGGATGTGCCAGACTTCTGGCTGTTCTCGGAAGCCGTTCCCTTCGTTCTTGGCTATGACGAGACGGGAGAGGTAATCCGCCGGGAAGTTCTCTCCGAAGAGCGGGCGCCGGAGTTCATCCGGTACCGAGACATCGCAATGAAGCATGCCGTGCCGTTTGCCGAGTGGTGGGAACAGCACGGGGGCATGTGAACAAGAACGAGCTAGGGGCCGCACTGCGGGCATTGCGTCTGGCATCCGGGAAGGAAGCCAAGGCGGTTGCTCGCAGTGCTGTCATGTCGCCCAGCAAGCTCAGCAAGATTGAGAACGGCGCGCTGTCGGCCAGCCCAGCTGATGTGGACCGCATCCTGTCGGCGTTGGGTGTCTCCGATGAGGTGCGGGCCGAGTACATGAGCGCGGCGCGCGCCGCATCAACCGAGGCCACGGCCTGGCGGCTGCTACGCCGGACGGGGATCTACAAAGCCCAGCACCGTACCCGTGCCCTGGAAGCGGCAATGCGGGAGCTCAAGCTGTTCCAGCCGGCGTTGGTCCCGGGCCTTCTCCAAACGCCGGAGTACATCCGCGCAGTGCTAGCACGCCACGACCTTCCCGAAGAATCCATGGCACGTACGATGGCCGCTCGGATTGACCGGCAGTCCGTTCTTTATGAGGCCGGCAGGACGCTGCGGTTTGTGATCACGGAACCGGTCCTTAGATGGCGCATTGTCTCTGTCGGAATGATGGCTGCTCAGCTCGACCGCATCATTTCCATGTCGAGACTGCCGAACGTCGACATCAGAGTTGTGCCTCTGTCGTCCGTGCAGAGCGACATTGCGAACCATGCATTCGTCATCCGTGATGACAATACGGTGACAGTTGAGACGGTGCACGCGGAGCTGGTCGTATCTGATCCTCGGGACGTTTCGCTCTACGTCCGGAAGTTTGATGGATTTGCTGAGATGGCAGTGGCAGGCGACACGATGCGCAGCATGATCGAGGGCATCCGAGACGAGTTCTTGAGGGAACAGGAAAGCGACTAGGGATCTGCCCTTCTCAGTTCTACCGTGGTTGCATCAATCGGCGCCAAGCACGGGGAGCTTGAATGACCGCGACAATCACGGGACGCCAGACGGTGTGTGGCCCGTTCACCGTCTCGATTGAGGACGTGACGACCCCCGCGACCTTCAACCGTCTCGATGACGCCTTGGCTGCTCTCTGGGACGCCCTTCGGGCACTCCCGCTGGGATGGACGCAGTACGACGCCTACCGCTACTTCCTGACCGAGGACGACGCCCCTCGCCGGGTGGCGGAGTTCCTCGCACGTGACGGCTACCTGGCTCTAAGCTTCACCATGGCTGGGCGTCCCCACGCTGTCCGGGTCGAGATGGCGTCATGAGCGTTGGCCGGGGATCGGAAGGTGTGCAGGATTCGCAGGCAGGCTCGTGGACTCCAGAGAAGGGGCAGACGGCTTATCTCCGTTCCACCGGCGCAGCCGTCAGGGTCATGGACTTCCATGCTGGCCGCGTCTTCGTCCGCGCCCTCCGAGGGGGTGTCGAACAGGAAGTGAAACCGTCCGAGCTGATCCCTCCAGACGACCAGCCGGGCGGGTTCTACGCCTGGTCGGCAAGTCGAGGCTGAGAGGTGGGGGGTGACCCCTTGAGCCCCTCGGTAGCACCGCCACGTCTTAGCTGCTCTGATTCCGCCACAGTTCTAAGGTCGATCAGGGGAACTGCGGGACGAATGCGCCGAAGAGACGTGCAGGTCAAGGCCTGGGTCAGGGTTGGCTGGCAGCCTGGGGCTGCATGGGAGTGATGCCTAATCTCTTCCCGTGCGTGGCGCGCCAGGGCTCGTGTGGTTCCACGTCGAGAACTTGAACGAATAGTTCGTACTTACGGTTGTCGGCCACGTGGCCACGCGTTTATGGCCTCCTCGGGTCGATGCCGTTGTAGCCATTTGCGTGCTGCCTGCTCGCCGAAGCCGTGTGACCGGAGAACATCAAGGGCCGCTGCTCGAACTGCTCGCGCGTCGTCCACACGGTTCAGGTGGTCCTTCATACGCGCTACCACGTCGTCGAGGTCGTAGTTGTAGCGGCCGTTGACCTTCTGCGCAAACAAGGGCAAGAGTTTGTAGTAGCGGCGTTCGCTGATTCCGACCTGCGTCCAAGGGTACCGGTCTGGTTTCTCAACCTTCCGGTACTGCTTTACTGCGATGCTTGCCTTTCGGCGCACGTACCGACGGGTCGCTTCCGCGCCCTGGGCGGGGTCGAACCCCGGGCGGATCAGCTGTTCGAGCAGTGTCGCGGCCGCAGAATCCCTATCTGGGGCACGAGTCTCACGCTGAATTCGAGCGACCTGCTGCGGGTACGCCATTGAGAGGGCGGTCGCCAGCGCCGGCTCGTCGCTCCCGATGTAGCCGTGCCAGTAGCCCTTCAAGACCAGCTGGCACGCGATCTCGTATGGACTTGAGATGGGATCAAGGGTGATGGTCGGTATGCCGTGGCCGTGGATAGCCGTCGCGATCCTGGTCCATGGCCGGTCGATGGGGCGTTGAACTCCCTCGGTCCAGATGCGGGCGGTGAATGCCCACTCGACTGGCTGATGTGTCATCGGAGCCACGATCAGGATGGGTTCGGTGGCCACGAGTGGGATCGGCTCGCTGCCGGTCTTCGTGCTGTCCAGCAATAGTTCGAGGAGCCGCCCTTCATCCTCGGTCTCGCTCGTCACCCAGATGAGACGGCGGGTGATCTGGATCCACCACCCGCTGACAGGGGCTGCAAGGATCGGGACGCTGAATCGAACGGCGGGGTCCATGGCCCGGCGCATGATTTCCATCCGGGGCTCGCGGTCCACAGCGCCGAGCCAGCGCAGGACGTGGTCCCCGGACAGGCGCCCCTGTTGTGATGCCGCAGCGAGGATCTGGCCTGCGATCCAGAGTGCATCAGCACGAGGTGCGGCCTTCGCGACTGGAAGAGCCAAGGGGGATACCTGCAAGACAGGCGCTATCTGGGCGTCAACCGGATCGGGAATCGCCCATGCTCCCTCTACAGGTTCCATCGAGCCGACCCGCAGGTCCGGGACATCCACGAAGGGCATGCCATTGGGCTCGAAGATCGATGTCGTTCGACGCGCCGGCTGGAAGCTCCGGCCAGAGAGAGCCTCTATCTCGTGACCGGCCTGGGCGGCTATCTCCGTCAGCATACGGCGGTCAGGGTTGCCGCCGATCTGCTGAGCGACCTCGTCGACGAGACCGTCCCACCAATGTCCCATCTGGGCAGTATACGAGGGCATGGAGAACCAAAGCCCCAGTCGCAGCCGAGCGCGATCGTACGAATCTGAGCAGCAGAGCACCCACGAGTCTGAGGACAAGTCGGACTTGACGCCCCGCTTCACGCTGATCTTCTCTACAGTGGCCGTGCTAACGGTCCTGGCGCTGATCTTGAATGTGCTACTTGCCGCATTTGGCGGCGACTCCGAGCAGGTGAAGGCTGCGGCTGAGGCCTGTTCCACGACATACATGATGGGCTTCGGGGCGATCGTGGGACTCATCGGCGGCAAGGTGGCGTAGTAGCCCTATGGGAGCGGAGAGCGCGTCTCTCCTTGTGAAGTAGAACGTATCCATCGCCCTTCTCGGGCAGGTGTGATTGTCCGCGCGATCCGCCGTACCCCGCGCCTGACCAGCCGGGACGAGCTGCGCCGCTTTGGGACAGTGGCGAGGAACGTCTAGGGGGCTTCCCCATGTGGGCCGCGTAAGCGGCCCCTCTGCTCAGTGACTTTCAGTCAGCGACTTCGAGATGGGGGCGCTGCCGCGCCCCGACATTCCTTATCGCCGTTGCGGTACGGGCTTCGCTCTGTCGGCCCCGGCAGGGGCCGTTCCCTGCACATGACTGTGACCGACAGCGATGCGACTCACAAGACAGAGATAGAGAGGGTCGTGGCAGTTTCCGCAGGTGGCGGACTTGCACTCACACGACTCACGTGCCCTTCAGCCTCTGATCGGCACATCTCAGGTGTCACTGCTCCCGTGACGGACACGTCTCGGGTGTGGCTACCGAGGCCACTGCTTGACCGGGCGCACGCCGTGCTCATCGCAGGTCCTGTCCCCGATGCCCTTCTGGAAATGGTGCTCCGGCAGTACAAGGCATCGGCGGTTCGAGTCGGGCTCAATGAAGCCCCAGCCCTTGGTCTTGCGTATGTGGTTGTTCACGGCGTTGTTGGTCGGAACTCGGCCGGCCTTGTCGGCGAGGATCTTGTTCAGCTCGCCCGGCGGGAACTCGGCGTGTCCGATCCGGTTCGCCCATCCCATGGCTGCGTATTCGACGCGGTGGGCGTAGTCGAAGCGCGGGTCCCTGGCCCGGCGCTTGTACTGCTCCTGCGAGACGGCGGCAAAGTCGCCCTCGAACTGAAAGGGGGTTCGTCCCACGGTTGGTGTCCTCCCTGCGGTGTCGGGCGCGTTCGCGCCGGTCGATTGCCCTGCTGAACGGGGCATGCGCTCCTTTCTGTTGGGGTGCGCAGGTGGGCGGAGTTGTGGGGTCAAGCGGAGGCGGGGCAGTCGCGGTCGATCCACCGATCCACCTCGGACTGCCGGAATCGGAGATGTCCGCCGATCTTGCGGGACGGGATGCCGAGTGTGCGGTGGTTGTTGTAGACCCACGCGGGCTTCATGGCGAGGTAGCTGGCCAGCTCGTTGACGTTCATCAGCCTGTTGGGCTGCAAAGGCGCTCCTGAGGGTTGGGGATGTCGATCGAGAGCCATCCTGCACGTTCAGTCCAGTTTCGTCAAAGCCGGATCTGTCGCATCTGGACTTGTCTAATCCGGCGGCGTCACGTACGTTGGCGTCCATGGTGATCACACCCGATGGCACTGCGGGCGGTACGCCCCCGCGTGAAGGCATTGAGCAGATCCAGCTCATCGGCGCTTGGAAGGTGACCATGTGGCGGCCACTGGACTCGGCCACCGGCGGCCCACACGAGGTCCGGATTGAGCCGCACGAGAACGGTGACCCGCAGGAGGTCGCGCGCGGCATCTCTAGCACGGTCCTGCGGCAGATCGACACGGCGTCGTTCGCTGAGGAGACGAAGCCGCTGGCGGACCTGGCCAGCGCTTCTGCACAGGATGTGGAGAGCTTCCGCCGCGAGCTGGCTGCCCTCCCCAAGGGGCTCTCCGATGAGTACCTCGCGGTGCTCTCCGCGCTGTACGTGCGCAACGTGGACGCCGGGCGACGTGCGCCGATCCACGATCTTGAGATCTGGACCGGGAGCAAGCAGGCGACGCTGAAGGGGCACCTCCGTGCCGCTCGGCAGCGGGGGTTCCTGACCAAGGTCGAGGGCAAAGCGGGTGGCCGACTGACGGAGAAGGCGATGGAGACTCTGAGGGGGATACAGCGTGGCGAAGGTCCTGAAGAAGTGCGACTGCCGTAACCAGACGCGGTGCGAGCACCCGTGGACGGTTCGATACCGGGAGCCGGGAGGGCGCAGCGGTCGCCAACGAGAGCGCTCGTTCCCGACCAAGCGGGAAGCCGAGAGCTTCGGTATCAAGGCGGAGAACGACAAGCGCGAGGGTGTCTACATCGACCACCAGCTTGGCCGGGTCTCCCTCCGCAAGTGGGCGCAGGAGTGGCTGGGGCAGCATCCCGTGAACCAGTCGACGCGCCGGAACTACCAGGGGTTCATCACGAACCATCTGGTTCCGGCTCTCGGCTCGAAGACCATCGCAGGTGTGACGGTGGCCGACGTGAAGAAGCTTCAGACGAGCATGAGCGCGGGTGGTCTTGCCGCATCGACGGTCAACGACCGGATGAACATCCTGCGGGCCATGATGGCGGCGGCCGTCAAGGAGCGGCGGATACCGGAGAGTCCCTGCGATGGCGTGGCCCCGCTCAAGACGGCTGGTGCGGCGGTCGACCCGGACGAGATCCCGACGCTGGCGGAGGTGAACGCCATCGCGGCGGCTATGTCCGACCAGTACCGACTGACCGTGTGGCTCCAGGCCGGCGCAGGGCTGCGTATCAGCGAGGTGTTGGGGTTCTCCGCCGACTGCCAGCGGAACGGCTTCCTGCGGCTCCGCAGGCAGGTCAGCGCGAAGGCGAATCAGCAGGACTGCAAGACACGGCTCGTGCCTCTGAAGCACCGCACAGCGGACGAGTACCGGGACGTGCCGACCCCACCGTTCCTCGACCAGGAGATCGGCAGCCATCTGAAGCGGTGGGGCACGGTCACGGTCGACGGCCTGGAAGTGCTGTTCTCCCCGCGCGAGCGGGGCAAGGGGCAGATGCCCACGGCTTCGACGTATGGCTACCACTGGCGGAAGGCGCTGATCGCGGCGGGCGTGGTGTCTCCCGATGGGAAGCCGAAGTACACGCCCCACTCGCTGCGCCACTTCTTCGCCTCGATGGCTCTGGCCAACGGTGTGCCGATCCACGAGGTGAGCCGCTGGCTCGGACACCGGAACATCAAGACGACCGTCGACACGTACGGGCACCTCGTGCCCGAGGCGTGGGACCGGTGCCGCGACGTGATCCAGAACGCGCTGCGCCCCGCGCCTCGACTCGTCGCCACGGCGGCGTGAGGTGCTGACCTCGGTGCACGGTGCTGACCTGGTGCTGACCCAGCACCCGATCGGAGGGGCAGAACCCTTGGGAATACTGGGGAGGGAGGCGAATGCCGAACGTTCCGCTTCAACGTCTGACCGTCCGGCGCCGCGTCGGTACGTGGCGGGCACGCGGCTCGAAAGGGGTCGGCTCCTCCGGGGGCGGCCCCTTCGCCGGTCCCCCGACCCGGAGGGGCGCCCGGGTCGGGGTTGTCCCGGGTGCGGGATCGGGGGCGGGTGGGGGTTCGTCCCCGATGGATCGGCGGGCCGGTTTCGGCAGACTCCTGTGCGGGGCCGGGCGGACCGGCCCGTGCCGACGAACCATCAGGAGATGCCGCCGTGACCGCTGTTGTGCGCCGTACCCGCTGGACCGCCGTCGCCGCCGCCGGGGCGGTGCTCGCCGCACTGGCGGTGGGCACCGCGGCCGGACCCGCCTCGGCCGCCTCCGGGCCGGCGGCCGTGGTGCGGCAGGACGCGGCGGTGCCGCCGCTGGACCGGGCGGCCGTCCGCCGGGTGCTCGCCGGGCTGCCGACCTCCGAGGTGTCCGGGGCACTGGTGCACGTCTCCGGACGGGCCGGCCGGCTGGACGCGGTGGGCGGCATCGGCGACCCGGCCACCGGCCGGGCCCCGGACGCCGACGGGCGGTTCCGGATCGGCTCGATCTCCAAGGTGTTCACCGCGACGGTGGTGCTCCAACTGGCCGCCGAGCACCGCCTCGACCTCGACACCCCCGTCCAGCACTACCTGCCCGGCCTGCTGCCGGCCTCCTTCCCGCCGATCGCGGTCGGGCAGTTGCTGAACCACACCAGCGGGCTCCCGAACGGCGCCGACGGCCCGTGGGGCGACGGCACGGCCGCGTGGTTCGTCGACCACCGCTTCGAGTCCTGGTCGCCGGAGCGCGTGGTGGCCACCATGGACGGTCAGGAGATGGCCTTCGTGCCCGGCACCGCGCAGCAGTACAACGGCATGAACACCTTCGTGGCCGGCCTGCTGGTCGAGCAGGTCACCGGGCACGACTACGCGCACGAGGTGCAGCAGCGGATCGTCCGCCCGCTCGGGCTGCACGACACCTCGGTGCCGGCCGCGGACGACCCGGCGCTGCGGCACCCGGCCGCCCGCCCCCGGCTGACCGTGCCCGGCCCGGACGGGACCCCGCGGCAGGTGGACGTGACCGAGCAGAGCCCCTGGCCGTGGGCGGAGGGCGGGCTGATCTCCAGCGCCGCCGACCTGGACCGCTTCGTCACCGCGCTGTTCCGCGGCCGCCTGCTGCCGCCCGCCCAGCAGGAGGCGCTGTTCACCGTTCCCGACGTGCCGACCCACCACAGCAGCCACTGCGAGACCGGGCCGGACGCCGGCCGGGCCTGCATGAGCATGGGCCTGGAGCGGACGAAGGTCGGCGGCGTGGAGATCTGGGGCAAGACCGGCTCCCGGCCGGGCTGGACGAACGGCGTGTTCGCCACCCGGGACCTCTCCCGGACGGTGGTCTACTCGCTCAACCCGACCGGCCTGGACGGCGCCGAGACCCCGGTCATCATGCAGCTGGCCGGCGCCGTCTTCGGCTGACGGCCGCGGCCCCGGCCGCCGACCCGGCTACGGCTTGATGTTGTGGTTGACCCGGAACAGGTTGCCGGGGTCGTAGGCCCGCTTGACCTCCACCAGCCGGGCGTAGCTGGAGCCGTAGTTGTCGGCGGCCCGGTGCTGGTCGTCGTCGGCCATGAAGTTGACGTACCCGCCGGCCTCGGAGTGCGGGGCGACCGCGGCGTAGTAGTCGCGCACCCAGGCGACGTTGGCGTCGTTCTCGGCCGGGTCGGGCCACATCCCGGCGATCACGGTGGCGAAGGTGGCCTCGCGGTGGGCGAAGGCGGTGGCCCCGGGTGCCATCCGGTGGCACGCCCCGTTGATCGAGTAGATGTGCATCGTGGAGTTCACGGCCGGCACCTTCGGCCCGTGCTCCAGGTGGGCGGTGATCGCGTCGTCGGTGAGCTCGGTCGAGAAGACGCCCTTCCAGTAGTGCTGCAGGCCCGGCGGCACCAGCGGGTCGAAGGCGCTGTTGAGCGCGGGGTACGGCATCGGGCCGACCATCTCCGCGACCCGCGGCGCGACCTCGCGCATCGGCCGGATCGCCGCCTCGGCCTCCTCCATCGGGCCCGCCCAGCAGGCCACCACGAGGGCGAAGGTGTCGCCGTGCCGGTCCTCCGGGATGAACGGGAGCGGCGGGGCGATCTGGAAGCCGGGGAAGACGCCGAGGTCCTCCGGTGCCTCCTCGATGTACTCGCGGTAGCGCTTCAGGACGGCTTCGGCGTGTTCCAGTTCGAAGAGCATCGGGCCGCCGAAGACGTCCTTCACCGGGCTGAGCCCGAACTCGAAGGAGGTGACCGCGCCGAAGTTGCCGCTGCCGCCGCGCAGGGCCCAGAAGAGGTCCGGCTCCTCCTTCTCGTTGACGACCCGCAGCCGGCCGTCGGCCGTCACCACGTCCGCGGACAGCAGGTTGTCGCAGGTGAGCCCCAACTTGCGGGCCAGGTAGCCGATTCCGCCGCCGAGGGTGATGCCGCCGACGCCGGTGGTCGAGATGATGCCGCCGGTGACGGCGAGCCCGAAGGGGTAGGTGGCCGCGTTGAGGTCGCCGAGCGTGGCGCCGCCCTCGACCCGTGCGGTGCGGCGGACGGGGTCGACCCGGACGCCGCGCATGCCCGTGAGGTCCGCGACCACGCCGCCGTCGCAGGTGCCGTACCCGGGGACGCTGTGCGCGCCGCCGCGGACGGCCAGCGGCATTCCGTTGTTCCTGGCGAAGTCGACCGCCGCCATCACGTCGCCGGCGTTGGCGCAGCGCACCACGGCTGCCGGCTTGCGGTCGATCATCGCGTTGTAGACCCTGCGGGCCTCGTCGTAGTCCTCGTCGCCGGGCCCGACCACACTCCCGTGGAGGGCGCCCGCCAGTTCCTCGATCGTCTTGCTGCCCATGACAAGAAGCTCCTGACCGTGCCGACCCCCTGGGCCGGACCGGGCACGGAGCGAGGGCCGACGATCCCGGTCGGCCTCCCTCCACGGTACGACTCGCGGGCGCACCCCACCCGGCGGGCGCGGGCGCCCGCCGGGTGGGAGCAAGGCTCGGAGCGAGGTGCGGACGACGGCCGCGGATCGTCAGGGGGAATCGCCCTGCCGCCGAGCGCCGCCGTTCCGGATCGCGCCTCCCCCCGGGGAACTGGCCGCCTCGCACCGGGCGGTGACGGGCCGGGAGGTGACGCACCGGGACGGCACCCGGGTGCTGCACGGGAGGGCGCCCCGGGGCGGCCGGGCTCAGCCGACGGTGATCCGCAGCGAGCCGTCCGGCTGCGGGGCGACCGCGACCTGCTCCAGGTCCTCGGCGTGCACGGTGGCGGGGTGCGGCAGGGCACGCGGGCCGATGCCGACCACGGGCATGCCCGCGGCGAGGGCGGCGGTGATGCCGGCCTCGGAGTCCTCGAAGGCGAGGCAGTCGGCGGGGGCGAAGCCGAGGGCGGCGGCACCCTTGAGGAAGCCCTCCGGGTCGGGCTTGCTGGCGCCGACCGAGCCGGCGGTGATCATGGTCTGCGGCAGCGGGAGTCCGGCGGCGCCCATCCGGGCACGGGTCAGCGGCTCGTCGGCGGAGGTCACCAGGGCGTGCGGTTGCCCGCGGAGCGCGGCGAGGAAGGCCTCGGCGCCGGGGACGGGGACGACGCCGTAGGTGTCGGCGGTCTCCTCGGCCAGCAGCTGCCGGTTCTCGGCGAGGTTGATCTCCATCGGACGGTCGGGCAGCAGCACGGCCATGGTCAGGTGGCCCTGGCGGCCGTGCACGACGCGCATGACGGCGTCGCCGTCGAGGCCGTGCCGGGCCGCCCAGCGGCGCCAGCACCGCTCGACCACCGCGTCCGAGTTGACCAGGGTGCCGTCCATGTCGAGCAGCAGGGCGCGGGTGGTGAGCGTCGTGGCGGTCATGCGGGGCGGCTCCTCGGAAACGGCTGTTTGTCTCTCCAGGATACAAAAGTGCCGCCGAAGCGGGCCGGGACGGACGCCCGGGCCGGATCAGCCGCCCAGCAGGTGCGCGTTGACCTCGCGGGCCGGCCCGGCGAGCTCCGGCAGCTCCACGACCTCCACCCCGGCCGCCTCCAGCAGCGCGGTGCCCTGGCAGGCCTGCACGAAGAGGTCCGGCTCGCGCCAGGCGACCACCACCCGCGGCACCCCGGCCGCGATGATCAGCTGGGCGCAGGTGCGCGGCCGCGAGGCGCGCTGCCCGCACGGCTCCAGAGAGCTGTACACGGTGGCCGTGCGCAGCCGCGGGTCGCCGGCCGGCAGCTTGGCGAGCGCGGCCTCCTCGGCGTGGTTCCTCTCGTCCACCTCGCGGCTGTAGCCCTCCGCGAGCACCTCGCCGTCGGCGCCGACGACCACCGCGCCGACCGAGAAGGCCGTCGCGGAGGGCGGGCAGCGGCGCGAGAGCTCCACGGCGCGCGCGAGCCAGTACAGGTCGGTGCCGGGGGCGGCTTCGCTGGTCACGGGGTGGACTCCTTCGGGGCGTAGCGGAGCAGGACGACGTCGCCCACCGTACGGGCCTCCAGCAGCCGCATCCGCCGGGCGGGTCCGCCCGGGTAGTCGGCCGGGCCGAGGAAGCGGGGCGCGCCGCTCTGGCCGACCAGCAGCGGGGCGACGGCGAGCTGGAGTTCGTCGGCGAGGCCCTGGGCGAGGAACTGGGTGTGGATGCTGCCGCCGCCCTCGACCATGAGCCGCCGCACGCCGCGGCCGCCCAGGTCGTCGAGGAGGGCGCCGAGCCCGACCTCGCCGCCGAGCGCGACGACCTCGGCGAGCCCGTCGAGCGCGCCGCGCAGTGCGGGGGCGGCGGCGTCGGTGGTGTAGACGGCCTTGGCGCCGCCGGTGTGCCAGAAGTTGAGTGCGGGCGAGAGGCCGCCGCTCGCGGTCAGGGTGACCTTCAGCGGGTACTCCGGGCGGCCGTCCGCGACGCGTCGGGCCCGCCGCTCGGGCGAGTTGACGAGCAGTCGCGGGTTGTCGCGGCGCAGCGTGGTGCCGCCGACGAGCAGGGCGTCGCAGCCGGCCCGGACCTCGTCCACCCGGTCGAAGTCCGCCGGGTTGGAGAGCAGCAGCCGCTCCGGTGACGCGTCGTCGAGGTGGCCGTCGAGGGAGACGGCGGCGCTCAGCAGGACGTACGGGCGGCGGGACACGGGGTCTCCGATCTGTCGGCTACCGCTCCACCGTACGGTCACCGCCCGTACGACCAGGTGACCGGAGGCCGTGGGGACGTGCCGGACCTCACCGCGCCGGGCGGCCGCGCCCAGCTGATCACCGACGACGGCGCCGCCGACCTCTACGCCGACGGCGCCGAGGCCGAGGACCTCACCCACCCGGAGTGGAAGTCCCGCTCCATCTGGTTCACCCTGAACCGATCCGCCGCCGCTGCCGCCGCGGGCCTCAGCCGGTCCGCGGCGGCAGCGGCAGCGGCAGTGCGGGCAGGCCGTCGATGCTGGTGCCGACGTACTCCTTGCCCTCGCAGTAGACGCCGAACTCCTCGTCGGTCTTGCGGTCGAAGTACTGGGCGTGCAGCTCCCGGTCGCCGCGATAGTCCATGAACGGCACGGCGAACCCGCAGGAGTCGCTGACCCGTTCGGCGTGCACCAGTACCACGGCCCGCAGCGCGGAGCCGTCCGCCGCCGGGTCGAAGTGCCCGATCAGCTCGGCGAAGCGCGGGTCGTCGCGGAAGACGGCCTCGCCGCGGCCGTGCACCCGCACCACGGTCGGCGGCCCGTCGAAGGCGCACCACATCAGCGTGATCCGGCCGTTCTCCCGCACGTGGGCCAGGGTCTCGGCGGTGCTGCCGCCGAAGTCCAGGTAGGCCAGGGTGAGTTCGTCCAGGACGGCGAGCGTGCCGGCGCGGCCCTTGGGGGACAGGTTGACGTGCCCGTCGCCGGCCAGCGGAGCGGTGGCGGTGAAGAAGACCGGCTGGCTCTCGATGAAGGTGCGCAGCCGGCCGTCGATGCGTTCGTACGTCTTTCCCATGCTCCGATTGTCATCGCACGGCCCCTGCGGTGACCACGCCGACGCCCCATCATCTTGAATGATGGGACGATATTTCTCGTCAAGCGAGACGGGTCTACGCTCGGCGGCATCGTGAGGAGCCGAGAGGAGCCGAACATGACGAACCGTCGGGCCGCCTACACCCACGGCCACCAGGAGTCCGTACTGCGCTCGCACCGCAGTCGCACCGCCGCGGACTCCGCCGCCTACCTGCTGCCGGAACTCCGCCCCGGGCAGCGGCTGCTGGACGTCGGCTGCGGGCCGGGCACGATCACCGCAGACCTGGCCGAACGGCTCGGCCCCGACGGCCGGACGGTCGCCGTCGACACCTCCGCCGAGGTGCTCGCGCAGGCCGCCGCGCACGCCGCGGAACGGGGGATCGGCACGGTGGTCTTCGAGGTCGCCGACGTGCACCGGCTGCCGTACGCCGACGGCGCGTTCGACGTGGTGCACGCCCACCAGGTGCTCCAGCACGTCGCCGACCCGGTGGCCGCCCTGCGCGAGATGCGCCGGGTCACCGCACCCGGCGGCCTGGTCGCCGTCCGCGACGCCGACTACGCCGCGATGGCCTGGTACCCGGAGCTCCCGGAGCTGGCCGAGTGGTCCGCGCTGTACCGGCGGATCGCCCGGGCCAACGGCGGCGAGCCCGACGCCGGCCGCCGGTTGGGCGCCTGGGCCCGCGCTGCCGGGTTCACCGACCTCACCGCCGGCTCCGGCAGCTGGACCTTCGCCGACCCGGAACGGCGGCAGTGGTGGGGCGAGACCTGGGCCGAGCGCACCGAGAGGTCCGCCACCGCCGCCACGGCCCTCGCCGAGGGCCTGGCCGACGCCGGAGACCTGGCCCGGATGGCGGCCGGCTGGCGCCGCTGGGCCGCCGACCCGGACGGCTGGTTCGCCGTCCTGCACGGCGAACTGCTCGCCCGCCGCTGAGCGGCGGTGCGTGGCCGTCTTACCCACCGTTAACCGCGCCCGTACCGGCCGGTAGCAATGGTGGCCTACGGTCGGCGCACGGGTCCGGCCTGTCCCCCACCGGGCCGGGCCCGTTACGGTGGCGGCATGGACGATCACCGGGTGATGCGACAGGACGACAACGGCAACCGCTACCTCGTCGCCACCGGGCTCGGCCGGGCCGAGGCCGAGGCGCTCGCCGCCGAGTTCGAGGCCCGCGGCCACAAGCAGCTGTACTGGGTCGAGGCCGTCGAACCCCGCGCCCCGCAGCGAACGGACACCCCGCAGCCGAAGCGGCCCGAGGTCCGGTACGTGGTCGGCGGCGCCCTGGTGCACCGCGGCCGGGTGCTCGCCGCCCGCCGCAACTCGCCCCCCGAGGTCGCCGGCTACTGGGAGTTCCCCGGCGGCAAGGCCGAACCCGGCGAGACCCAGGAGCAGGCCCTGGAACGCGAACTCGCCGAGGAGCTCGGCATCCGGGCCCGCGCGCTGCGCCCGCTGCCCGGCAGCTGGTCGGTGCGGGCCGGCCTGGAACTGCGGATCTGGGCCGCAGAACTGCTCTCCGGCGAGCCCCGCGCGCTCGCCGACCACTCCGAGCTGCGCTGGCTCGGCCCGGGCGAACTCGACGACGTCGACTGGCTCGCCCACGACCGCGAGGTCCTCCCGCACGTCGCCGCGCTGCTCGCCGAGGACTGAGCCCGCAGCCGGCCCGGCCGGCCGTGGCCCACCCCGGGGGCCGCCCCGAGGCGCACCCCGGGGCCCGCCGACCGGAGTCGGCCGGTCCGGGGCTGAGTCGCCCCCGGACCGGGTACGGGACCGGTGGGGCCGTTCCGCCACCGATTGCTCCACGCAGCCGAACCGCAGCCGCCGGATCGCGGCCGAATCGGAAAGTCGACCCGCTTGCCGGGATATCAACCCATTGCATGGGGTATGTCACAGTTCGGCAGAATTCATCGGGATCGGCGGGGCGCGGCGGCGCCCCGCCGACCCCTCCCGCACCCGGCCCCGGCCGCGGTGCCCAGCCCACGAGCCGGAGGCGCCGTCGGTGTCGACCACGGGAAACGGCGGGGGAGAGCGGCGGGCCCGTCGCCTCCCCCGGCGCGGATCGCAGCGCACGGCCACCCCCGGCGTGCCGGGCCGCACCGCCGGCGCCGCAGCAGGCAGCGCCGCCGCCCGCGCCCGGCTGCGCCGCGGCGGCCGCGCCCGCCCCGTCGAGCAGACCCGGCCCGGACCGCAGCCCCGCGACATCCCGCCCAACGCCTCGCCCCGGGGCCGCCCGATCCTGCCGTTCCCCGGCACCCCCGCCGCCGGCGCCAAGGTCGCCGAGCCGGCCCGCGGCAGCCTCTTCGACGTCGTCAAGGTGGCCATCGCGATCCTCGACACCTCCGGCCGGGTGGTGCTCTGGAGCCCCGCCGCCGAGGACATGCTCGGCTGGCCCAGCGAGCTCCTGGTCGGCCGCCGGATCGACCAGCTGATCGGCGACCCCGAGCTGATCGGCCAGGCCCGGCTGGCCATCGAGGAGACGCTGCGGATCGGCAGCTGGCACGGCATCACCCGGCTCTCCGACCGGGACGGGGTGAACGTCCCCGTCGAGGTGCGGATCTCACTGCTCGTCGACGGCGACGGCACGCCCTTCCTCCAGGTGGCGCTCGCCGACGCCCGTACCGTCGCCGCCGTCGAACGCGACCTCGCCATCCGCGACGCGCTCTTCGAGCAGTCCCCGCTCGGCATCGCCGTCCTCGACACCGAGCTGCGCTACACCGCCGTCAACAGCACCCTCGCCGAGATGAACGGCGTCCCGATGGAGGACCACGTCGGCCGCACCACCGGCGAGACCCTCCCCGAGCGGGCCGCCGACGAGATCACCGCCATCCAGCGGCAGGTCCTCGCCACCGGCGAGCCGGTCATCGACGTCACCCTCGCCGCACCGGTCACCGCCCGCTCCGGCTTCCGCTCGATCTCCTACAGCCGGATGACCGACCGGGCCGGCCGGGTGCTCGGCATCTCCGGCACCGTCATGGACGTCACCGAGCGCTACCGGGCCGTCTCCAAGGTCGAGCACGCCCGCCGGCGGCTCTCCCTGCTGAACGAGTTCGGCTCCCGGATCGGCGACCTCCTCGACGCCTCCCGGATCGCCCAGGAGCTCGCCGGCGCCGTGGTGCCCCGGCTCGCCGACTACTCCGCCGTCATCCTGCTGCAGGCCGTCGCGCACGGCGACGACCTGCCCCGGCACGGCCACGACCGCCGTACCTCCCTGCTGCAGCTCGGCACCGCCTCCGTCCAGGACGGCCCGGAGGTCGAGGTGATGCTCCGCCGCGGCGCCCGGATCACCTTCACCGAGGAGTCCGCGTTCGGCCGGGTGCTGCGCACCGGCATCCCCGAGCTGCTCAGCGGCAAGGAGGAGTCCGAGGACCTCAGTTACCCCGGCGACCCGAAGGCCCAGGCGGCGCACGAGCTCGGCGTGCACTCCCGGCTGGTCGTCCCGCTGCGCGCCCGCGGCATCGTCATCGGCCTGCTGGTGGTCAGCCGGGCCGGCTACCGGGAGGGCTTCGACCGCGACGACCTGGCCTTCGCCGTCGAACTCGCCGACCGGGCCGGCAGCTCCCTCGACAACGCCCGCCTCTACGCCCGCGAGCGGACCGCCGCCCTCACCCTGCAGCGCACCCTGCTGCCCCAGCAGGTTCCGCAGCCCACCGGCGTCGAGGTCGCCTACCGCTACGTCCCCGGCAGCAGCGGCACCGAGGTCGGCGGCGACTGGTTCGACGTGATCCCGCTGCCCGGCGACCGCACCGCCCTGGTGGTCGGCGACGTCATGGGCCACGGCCTGCGGGCCGCCGCCACCATGGGCCGGCTGCGCACCGCCGTCCGCGTGCTGGCCGCCCTCGACCTGCCGCCGGAGATCCTGCTGCGGCACGTCCACGAGCTGGCCGACGACCTCGCCCAGGGCCCCGACGAGGCGCTCCTCGCCACCTGCGTGTACGCGGTCTTCGACCCCGTCCGGCGACGGCTGACCGTCACCAAGGCCGGCCACATCCCGCCCGTCCTGGTGGTGCCCAAGGACGGCGACGGCCCTGCCCCGGCCGCCGGCGGCCCGCTGCCCGGCGGCGTCGGCCAGGTCCTCGACCTGCCCTCCGGCGCCCCGCTCGGCGTCGGCGGCGTGCCCTTCGAATCGGTCGAGCTGGACGTGGCCGAGGGCGCCCTGCTCGCCCTGTGCACCGACGGCCTGGTGGAGTCCCGGGACAAGGACCTCGACGTCGGCCTCGGCCGGCTGATCAGCGTGCTGGAACAGCCCTACGCCTCCATCGAGCAGGCCTGCGAGGCCGTGCTCGGCACCATGGAACAGGGCCGCGAGCCCGACGACGTGGCCCTGCTGCTCGCCCGGCTCAGCCACGGCGAGGCCGGCACCCCGACGGCCGGCTGGACGTTGCCCGCCGAGCCGACCGCCGTCTCCCGGGCCCGCCGCCTCGTCCGCGGCACCCTCGCCGAATGGGGCGCCGGGCACCTCACCGACACCGCCGAACTGCTGGTCAGCGAGCTGGTCACCAACTCCGTCCGGTACGCCAGCGCACCGATCGGCGTCCGCCTCACCCTCGGCGAGATGCTGCTGGTGGAGATCAGCGACCCGCTGCCCGACCCGCCCCGCGAGCGGCACGCCGCCGAGGCCGACGAGGGCGGCCGCGGCCTGGAGCTCGTCCGCCGCCTCGCGCTGCGCTGGGGCGCCCGGGCCGAGGGCATGGGCAAGGTCGTCTGGTTCGAGCTCTCCCCGGACGACCCCGAGGGCGACTACTCGGAGGAGTAGGACGGTCGCCCGCGGTGGCCGTGCGCGGCGCAGGCGTGCCGGTGCGGACGGTGGCGACGGCGTCCGGCAGGCGGACCCATAAAGTCTGACTTTTCCGACTTCGGCGTGCGCTCCGCGCGATTCCCCGGGCTCCCGGGCGACACCTCCGCAGCCGCCGCGCGACCTGCGGGGGAACGCCGCGGGACGGGTGTTCCGGCAGGCTGGCGCTGATGTTGTGTCATGTGATGAAATGCCCGAATCCGTAGGCGTTTTCGAGACACACGGCGGATCGATCCTGCCAGATCCGTGCACGACGCAGCCATGTCCGACCCGGCTCTTGACCGAACCGCCCGATCCGTGCAGGCCAGGCCGGTTCGAACAGCGACGGCCGGGTAAGGAGCACCGCGCGGGCCTCCCCCGATTCGATGTTGTGATGCTCGGGGGCGTGTGCGCTCGCACCCGGATGATGAATACTCGGTCTTCTCGACATCCGGATGGGCACTGGTTGGAGGGGTCGGTCCGTTGAACAGCATTCCGGCGCCGCAGGCGCCGAGCAGCAGCGGTCATGCCGCCGTGCCCGGACAGCCCGGCGCACCCGACGACGAGGGCGTCGCCCCCCGCGGCGACGCCGGCGGTCGCGGCCCCGGCGAACCCGGCTCGATCTACGGCTACCTGCGGGTCGCCACCTTCGCGATCGGCCCCGACGGCCGGATCAGTCACTGGAGCGGCCGCGCCGCCGAATTCTTCGGCGTACCCGCCGGCGACGCCCTCGGCGCCGACCCGATCACCACCCTCGTCCCCCGCGAGCACTGGCAGCGCGGCCGCGCCCGCCTCGAACGCGTCCTCGCCGGCGAGGAGTGGACGGGCACCACCCCCTACCGCGACACCGCGGGCGGCGAAGGCCTCGCCGAGCTCTACCTGATGCCCGTCGACAGCGGCCCCGCCGCCGGCGCCACCTGCCTCGCCGTCGACGTCGGCCGGCTGCGCACCGTCGAGGACGGACTCGCCGCCTCCGAGGCGGTCTTCGGCCAGACCCCGACCGGCTTCTTCCTCTTCGGCCCCGACCTGCGCCTGCGACGGGTCAACCCGGCCTTCGCCGCCTGCGTCGGCCGCGACCCCGAGGACCTCCCCGGCCTCGCCCCCGCCGAGCTCTTCGCCCCCGGCGAGGCCGAGCGGCTGCAGGTCGCCCTGCGCAAGGTGCTGGCCGGCGGCGAGCCGATCCTCGACCTGCGCTTCGCCGGCGGCGTCCCCGCCGCCGGCACCCGCGACGGCCGCCGCCGCTGGTCCGCCGCCCTGTTCCGGCTGAACGGCCCCGGCGGCGCCCCGCTCGGCGTGGCCGGCCAGGTACAGGACGTCACCAGCCGGCACGTCGCCGAACGCGAGGCCGCCGGCGTCCGCCGCAGCCTCGCCCTGCTCAACGAGGCCAGCACCCACATCGGGTCCACCCTCGACCTGGAGACCACCGCCAAGGAACTCCTGGACGTGATCGTCCCGCAGTTCTGCGACCTCGCCACCGTCGACCTCTACACCGCGCTCCTCTCCGGCGACTCCGGCCCGCTCTCCGGCGGCCCCGGCCTGCTCGACGGCTCCGGCGAACTGCGCCGCGTCGCCGTCTCCAGCGTCGTCGGCGGCGCCTCCTCGGTGCTCGGCGAGGGCCTGGGAGCCGTCCCGGTCGCCGAGGCCGGCGGCACCCTCTGCTACCCGCCGCGCTCCCCGCACGCCCGCGCCCTGCGCACCGGCCGCAGCGTCGTCCCGCAGCCCGGCCCCGACCCGCTGCTGCGCTCCACCCTGGTCGTCCCGCTGGTCGCCCGCGACCAGGTGCTCGGCCTCGTCCAGCTCTCCCGGGCGATCGGCTCCGAGCCCTTCGACGCGCGGGACGTCGCCATCGCCGAGGAACTCGTCGCCCGCGCCGCCGTCTGCATCGACAACGCCCGGCTCTACCGGCGCGAGCACGAGCGCGCGCTGATCCTCCAGCGCAGCCTGCTGCCCCCGGGCAACCCGGCGGCCACCGGCCTGGAGATCGCCCGCCGATACCTGCCCAGCAACAACAACACCGAGGTCGGCGGTGACTGGTTCGACGTGATCCCGCTGCCCGGCAGCCGCACCGCCCTGGTCATCGGCGACGTCATGGGCCGCGGACTGCGGGCCGCCGTCGCGATGGGCCAGCTGCGCACCGCGGTGCGCACCCTCGCCATGCTCGACCTCGACCCGGCGGAGGTGCTCGGCGCCCTCGACGAGATCGCCCGCGGGCTCGGCGACGGCGACCCCGGCGGCACCTCCGGCGAGGGCAGCGTCGAGGTCTACCTCGCGACCTGCGTCTACGCCGTGTACGACGCCGTCACCCAGCGCTGCACCTTCGCCAGCGCCGGCCACCTGCCGCCCGCGCTGCTCAGCCCCGGCGAGCCGGCCCGGATGCTCGACGTCCCGCCCGGCCTGCCGCTCGGCGTCGGCGGCGAGCCCTTCGAGGAGGTCACCATCACGCTGCCCGACGGCGCGGTGCTCGGCCTCTACACCGACGGCCTGGTGGAGTCCCGCAAGCACCAGCTGGACGAGGGCCTGCGGGCCTTCCGGGCCGCGCTCACCCACGGCTCCAAGCACCTGGAGCAGCTCTGCGACGAGGTGCTCGACGAGCTGATCCCGCACCACGGCGAGGACGACATCGCCCTGCTGATGGCCAAGGTCCAGGCCCTGCCGGAGGGCTCGGTCGGCGACTGGAAGCTGCCCGCCGAGCCGACCTCGGTCGGCCGGGCCCGCGAGCGGTCCTGCGACTGGCTGATCAACCGAGGCCTCGACGAGCTGGTCGACACCACCGAGCTGCTGGTCAGCGAGCTGGTCACCAACGCGCTGCGGCACGGCCGCGGCGAGATCCGGCTGCGGCTGATGCGGGACCGCACGGTGCTCTGCGAGGTCTGGGACGACGGCTACGCGCAGCCCCGGCAGCGCCGGGCCCAGGAGACCGACGAGGGCGGGCGCGGCCTGCAACTGGTCAGCCTGCTCGCCGAACGCTGGGGCAGCCGCCGCACCCCCAACGGCAAGATCGTCTGGTTCGAACTGGCGCTCTGATCCCGAGGGTCTACGCCGCCCGGGTGGATCTGTCCGCCCGGGCGCCGTGTCGCCCCGGGCGGGCGCGGCCGATGGCCTTTCGTTGGGGCATTCCCGGATTCCTCGGGCCGGCCACACCCCGACGGAGGAGCGCATGCGCGCCAGCCGAGCCGCCGACCGGGCCGCCGCCGCGGCCGCCGCCCTCTGTCTGGCCGCCGGCCTCGCCGGCTGCACGGGCGGCTCCCAGGACGGCCCCGCCGCCTCCGACGTCACCGCCGCGGACCGCGCGCACACCCGCGACGGCGGCACCGTGCGCTGGGCGGTCGACGCCGTCCCGGCCACCCTGAACGTCTACCAGCCCGCGGCGGACGCCGACTCCGAGCTGATCGCCCGCGCCCTGCTGCCCGGCCTGTTCCGGCTGGACGACCGCGGCCGCGCCACCCCCGACCCGGACTACCTGGCCGGCGCCGAGTCCACCCCGGCCGGCCGCAGCCCGCAGACCGTCACCTACCGGCTCAACCCCGCCGCGGTGTGGAGCGACGGCTCGCCGCTGTCGGCCGCAGACTTCACCGCCCAGTGGAAGGCGCTGTCCGGCGCCGACCCGGCCTTCCGCAGCGACCGCCCGGCCGGCTACGACGCGATCGCCTCCGTCGAGCAGGGCAGCGGTCCGCACGAGGTGAAGGTGGTCTTCAAGCAGCCGTACGCGGACTGGCGCTCGCTCTTCTCCCCGCTGTACCCGGCGGCCCGGACGGCCACCGCGGACGCCTTCAACCAGCCGCTCGACGGCGGCTTCCGGACCTCGGCCGGGCCGTTCGTGCTGACCGGCTGGGACAAGGGCGCCGGCCGCGCCGTGCTGACCCGCAACCCCCGCTGGTGGGGCGACCCGGCGAAGGCACAGGAGATCGACTTCCTGGCCGTCCCCGCCGCCGGCCGCCTGGACGCGCTGGCCAAGGACGAGCTCGACATCGCCGCCGTCACCGCCTCCGTCGACCGGGCCGTCCCGGAGGGCACCACGGCCGCCGCGCCGCCGGACGCCGCCGCCATGGTCGAGGCCTCCGCGCACGCCCTGCACCGGGCCGAGACGCTGCCCGGCCTCACCCTGCACCGGGCGCCCGCCGCGGCCTTCACCCAGCTCACCCTGAACACCGCCCGCGGTCCGCTGGCCGACACCACCGTCCGGCAGGCCGTCGCCCGCGCCGTCGACCGGCAGAAGACCGCCACCGCCGCGCTCGGCCCGCTCGGCCTCGGCGCCGTCCCGCTCGGCAACCACCTGCTGGTGGCCGGGCAGGACGGCTACCGCGACAACAGCGGAGCGCTCGGCACGGCCGCCGCCGGCACCCTGCTCGACCGGGCGGGCTGGGCCTCCTCGGACGGCACCCGCAGCAAGGACGGCAAGGAGCTCGCGCTGACCCTGCTCATCCCGGACGGCTCCACCACCGCCCGCCGCACCGCCGACGCGCTGACCGCCGACCTCGCCGCGGCCGGGATCGCCGTCGCCGCCAAGCCCGTTCCCGGTGACACCTTCGTCACCGACCACCTCGCCAAGGGCGACTTCGACCTCGCGCTGTTCTCCTGGCCGGCCAGCGCCTACCCCTCCGACACCCGGCCGCTGTACGCCAAGCCGCAGCCCGGCCCGGACGGCCTGCCGGTGGTCGGCCGCAACTACGGCCGCGGCGGCACCGCGGAGATCGACCGGCTGCTGGACCGCGCCGCCGGCGAACTCGACCCGGCCGCCCGGCAGGGCCTGCTCCAGCAGGCCGACGCCCGGCTGTGGCAGCTCGCCGACGTCGTCCCGCTCTACCGCCGCCCCGACCTGGTGGCCGTCCGCAACGGGGTGGCCGGCGCCGGCGCGTACGGCTTCACCACCCCGCGGTACCAGGACGTCGGCTTCCGGCAGGACTGACCGGTGCGGGGGCACCGGACGGGTACGGCCGGTCCCGCGGCGCGATGTGATCTTGCACCCGGTGCCACCGGCGGTTTCGGCCCTTGACACGAATCCCCGTACCATAGGAGGAGCCGTGGCATGGTGTGCCCGGCGGGTGGACCGGTAGTAGCAGGCGGGAACGGGCGGCCGCGATCGACAGGGATCGCAAGTCGGCGTCACGCAGCCGGGCGCCGAAACCCACGAACCGGGAGATTCCGCTCCGCATGCCCACGCGCAACGACATCCGTAACGTCGCCATCGTCGCCCACGTCGACCACGGCAAGACCACGCTGGTCGACGCCATGCTGAAGCAGGCCGGCGCCTTCGCCGCCCACCAGCAGCTCGACGACCGCATGATGGACTCCAACGACCTGGAGCGCGAGAAGGGCATCACCATTCTCGCGAAGAACACCGCGGTGAAGTACCACCCCAAGGACGGTGGCGCGCCGATCACCATCAACATCATCGACACCCCGGGCCACGCCGACTTCGGCGGCGAGGTCGAGCGCGGTCTGTCGATGGTGGACGCGGTCGTCCTGCTGGTCGACGCCTCCGAGGGCCCGCTGCCGCAGACCCGCTTCGTCCTCCGCAAGGCGCTCACCGCGCGGCTGCCCGTCATCCTCTGCATCAACAAGACCGACCGTCCGGACGCCCGGATCGACGAGGTCATCAACGAGACCTACGACCTGTTCCTGGACCTGGACGCGGACGAGGACCAGATCGAGTTCCCGATCGTCTACGCCTGCGCCCGTGACGGCGTCGCCTCGCTGACCAAGCCGGAGAACGGCACCGTCCCGGCCGACTCCACCAGCCTGGAGCCGTTCTTCTCCACCATCCTGGAGCACGTCCCGGCGCCGACCTACGACGACGCCGCCCCGCTGCAGGCGCACGTCACCAACCTGGACGCCGACAACTTCCTCGGCCGCATCGCGCTGCTCCGCGTCGAGCAGGGCGAGCTGCGCAAGGGCCAGACGGTGGCCTGGATCAAGCGCGACGGCTCGATCCAGAACGTCCGCATCTCCGAGCTGCTGATGACCGAGGCACTCACCCGCAAGCCGGCCGAGGTGGCGGGCCCGGGCGACATCTGCGCCGTCGCCGGCATCTCCGACATCATGATCGGCGAGACCCTGGCCGACACCGAGAACCCGATCGCCCTGCCGCTGATCACGGTGGACGAGCCGGCCATCTCGATGACCATCGGCACCAACACCTCGCCGCTGGTCGGCAAGGGCGGCTCCGGCAAGGGCGCGGACGCCAAGTCCGGCGCCAAGGTCGACCGCAAGGTCACCGCCCGCCAGGTGAAGGACCGCCTGGACCGCGAGCTCATCGGCAACGTGTCGCTGCGCGTGCTGGACACCGAGCGCCCGGACGCCTGGGAGGTGCAGGGCCGCGGTGAGCTGGCGCTGGCCATCCTGATCGAGACCATGCGCCGCGAGGGCTTCGAGCTGACCGTCGGCAAGCCGCAGGTGGTCACCCGCGAGGTCAACGGCAAGACCCACGAGCCGGTCGAGCGCCTCACCGTCGACGTGCCCGAGGAGCACATGGGTGCCGTCACCCAGCTCATGGGCATCCGCAAGGGCCGGATGGACAACATGTCCAACCACGGCTCGGGCTGGGTCCGCATGGAGTTCGTGGTGCCGTCCCGCGGCCTGATCGGCTTCCGGACGGAGTTCCTCACCAACACCCGCGGCACCGGCATCGCGCACTCGATCCACGAGGGCTACGAGCCGTGGTTCGGCACCCTGACGACCCGCAACAACGGCTCCCTGGTCGCCGACCGGGCCGGTGTGGTCACCGCCTTCGCGATGACCAACCTGCAGGAGCGCGGCGTGCTGTTCACCGATCCCGGCACCGAGGTGTACGAGGGCATGATCGTCGGCGAGAACTCGCGCTCCGACGACATGGACGTGAACATCACCAAGGAGAAGAAGCTCACCAACATGCGGTCCTCGACCGCCGACGTGACCGAGTCGATCGTCCCGCCGCGCAAGCTCTCGCTGGAGCAGTCGCTGGAGTTCTGCCGCGAGGACGAGTGCATCGAGGTGACTCCGGAGACCGTGCGCATCCGCAAGGTCGTCCTGGACCAGAAGGAGCGCGGCCGCACCGCCTCGCGCGCCAAGAAGGGCTGACGCCCGCAGCACGGCATCCGACGGCCGGCTCCCACCCCTCCGCGGGGCGGGAGCCGGCCGTTCGTCTGTCCCCGGGCCGGGCCGGGTGTCCGGTATCCGGAGTGCCGGTGATGTCCGGTAATCGTGCGTGACCGACCGTCATGCGCGACGACTGTCCGTTTGGTGCCGGTTAGGTATGCCCTCAATGTCCAATTTGTGAAACCAATTCGTCGCGCATGTGACCAAATTGAGATCCGTAATGGTCAGTTCCGCATCTCGCGGTGTCCGATAGTGGGACAGTCGAGCTCGGGTCACGGGTCACGCGCAGGGGTGCGCGCCGAACCTCGGGCGAGGAGGCACCTCATGGCCGGCGCGAAGACTCCGGCCATTCCCCCTGCGGTGCCTCCGCGTTGAAACCACCTCAGGAGGCATCTCCCCATGCGCGGAGCAACCCCGGCCAAGTGGATCGTGGCCGCCACCGCTGTCGCCCTCGCCGCGACCGCCTGCAGCACGTCCGGCACGAGCGGCGACAAGGCCACCGCCAAGGACGGCGGCTCGATCGCCGTCCAGCTCGGCGAGCCGCAGCACGGCCTGGTCCCGACCAACACCGCCGAGTCCGAGGGCGCCGAGGTGCTGAACGCCCTCTTCGCCGGCCTGGTCGACTACGACGTCAAGACCAGCGAGCCCAAGCTCCGCGTCGCCGAGTCCATCGAGTCCGCCGACAGCAAGGTCTGGACGATCAAGCTGAAGGACGGCTACACCTTCCACAACGGCGAGAAGGTCACCGCCCAGTCCTTCGTCGACGCCTGGAACTACGGCGCCAACCAGGACAACGCGCAGGAGGGCCTGCCCTTCTTCGCCAAGATCGAGGGCTCCGAGGAGCTCGCCCCGGGCAAGGACAAGAAGCCCACCGCCAAGGAGCTCAAGGGCCTGAAGGTCGTCGACGACAAGACCTTCACCGTCACCCTGAACGCGCCGTTCTCCCAGTTCAAGACCATGCTGGGCTACACCGCGTTCTACCCGCTGCCCAAGGCGTTCTTCACCGACCCCAAGGCCTTCGGCGAGAAGCCGGTCGGCAACGGCCCGTTCCAGATGGACGGTTCCTGGGAGCACAACAAGCAGATCAAGGTGAAGCGCTACGACGCCTTCCCGGCCGCGGACGGCAAGGCCAAGCTCCAGGGCGTCACCTTCAAGATCTACGACAGCCTGGACACCGCGTACAACGACCTGCGCACCGACGCGATCCAGATCACCGACAAGCTGCCCACCTCGGCGATGTCCACGGTGAAGTCGGAGTTCGGCGACCGCTACATCTACAAGCCGGAGTCCGGCGTCGGCTACATCGGCTTCCCGATCGCCACCAACCCGGCCACCTACGGCAAGCCGGAGATCCGCAAGGCGATCTCGATGGCCATCGACCGCGAGGCCATCAGCAAGACCATCTTCAACGGCAGCCGCGTCCCCGCCGACGACTTCATCAGCCCGCTGGTGGCCGGCTACCGCAAGGGCGCCCTGGGCGAGGCCGGCACCTACAACCCGGCCAAGGCCAAGGAGCTCTTCACCCAGGCCGGCGGTGTCCCGAACAACACCATCGAGCTGGGCTACAACGCCGACGGCGGCCACAAGGAGTGGATCGAGGCCGTCGCCAACCAGCTGAAGAAGAACCTCGGCGTCGAGGTCACCGCCAAGCCGTTCGAGAAGTTCGGCAAGCTGCTCGACTCGCTCGGCGAGAAGCAGTACTCCGGCGCCTTCCGCATGGGCTGGTCGATGGACTACCCGTCCGCCGAGAACTACCTGCGCCCGATCTTCTCCAAGGTCGCCATCGACCAGGGCTCGAACTACGGCGGTTACGTCAACGACAAGTTCGAGAGCCTGCTCACCCAGGCCGACCAGGCGAAGACCCAGGAGGAGGGCCTGAAGCTGTACCAGCAGGCCGACGACGTCCTCGTCCAGGACCTGCCGTACATCCCCGTGTACACCAACATGTCCTCCGCCGCGTACACCAAGTCCGTGAAGAACGTCGACACCGACGCCTTCGGCCGCATGGACCTGGCCAACGTCGAGCTCGCCGGCTGACCCGGTAGCAGACGACCGGGGGCGGGCGGCCGGGTCCTCGGACCCGGCCGGCCGCCTCCTTCCTTGCCCGAAAGTGTGGAGGTCTGATGGGCCGCTATGTCATCCGCCGACTGATACAGGCGATCCCTGTACTGCTCGGTGCGACGCTTCTGATCTACTACCTGGTGAACGCACTGCCCGGCGACCCGGTGCAGGCGCTCTCCGGCGAGAAGCGCCCCGACCCGCTGGTCGCCGCGCTGATCCGCGAGAAGTACCACCTCAACGACCCGTTCCTGGTGCAGTACTGGCACTACATCAGCGGGGTCTTCACCGGCAACCTCGGTGAGGACATGCGAGGTCGCGCGGTCATCGACATGATCAGCGAGGCGCTCCCGTACACCGTCAACCTGGCCCTGGTCGCCTTCGCGATCGAGGCCGTGATCGGTGTGTCCGCGGGTGTGCTGGCGGCCCTGCGCCGGGGCAGGTTCCTCGACCAGCTGGTGCTGATCTCCACCCTCCTGGTCATCTCCGTCCCGGTGTTCGTGCTCGGCTCCGCGCTGCAGCTGCTGCTCGGCGTCAAGCTCCGCAACGACTACGGCATCGACTTCTTCCCGGTCTCCTTCCGGGAGGAGGACGGCCTGCGCGCCTACCTGCTGCCGGCCCTGGTGCTCGCCTCCACCTCGCTGGCGTACGTCGCCCGGCTGACCCGCACCAGCCTGATGGAGACCATGCGCGCCGACTACGTGCGCACCGCCGTCGCCAAGGGCCTCAGCCGCCGCCGGGTCATCGGCCGGCACGCGCTGCGCAACGCCCTGATCCCGATCGTCACCTTCCTCGGCGCCGACCTCGGCGCGCTCATGGGCGGTGCGGTCATCACCGAGAAGCTCTTCAACATCCACGGTGTGGGCGGCCTGCTCGCGCAGTCCATCTACAACAAGCAGGGCGTGGTCATCGTCGGTGTGGTGACCCTGCTGGTGCTGGTCTACCTGGTCGCCAACCTGCTCGTGGACCTGCTGTACGCCGTGCTCGACCCGAGGATCCGCTATGAGTGACACGATCGTCGTCGACCCCGAGGCCCCGAGCGGCAGCGCCGCCGCGGCCGGCGGGCAGGAGCCGAAGCAGAAGCCGGAGCGCGTCGCCAGCCTGTGGAGCGACGCCCTGCGCGACCTGCGCCGCAACCCGGTCTTCGTGATCGGCGCGACCCTGGTGCTCCTGCTGCTCGTCGTCTCGGCCGTCCCGCAGCTGTTCACCAGCGGCAGCCCGTTCGCCAACGACGCCTGCGACCTCGCGGACTCGCTGAAGCGCCCCAGCGCCGAGCACTGGTTCGGCTTCGACGTGCAGGGCTGCGACGTCTACACCCGCACGGTGTGGTCGGCCCGCAACTCCATCGTGGTCGGCGTGCTGACCACCACCCTGGTGACCGTCGTCGGCTGCCTGCTCGGCCTGCTGGCCGGCTGGGTCGGCGGTGTGCTCGACAGCGTGCTGTCCCGCTTCACCGAGATCTTCTTCGCCGTCCCGTCGCTGCTCGGCGGCATGCTGATCATGTCGTTCTGGGGCTCCGGCAACGTGCTGTCGGTGTCGATGGTGCTGGCCGCCCTCGGCTGGCCGCAGATCTTCCGGATCATGCGCGCCTCGGTGATCGCCAACAAGCACAACGACTACGTGGTGGCCGCCAAGGCGCTCGGCGCGGGCAACCTGCGGATCACCTTCCGGCACATCATGCCGAACGCCGTCGCCCCGGTCATCGTGGTCTCCGCGATCAGCCTGGGCGTGTACATCGGCGCCGAGGCCGCGCTCTCCTACCTCGGCATCGGTGTGCAGCCGCCGCAGATCTCCTGGGGCCTGATGATCAGCGACGCCTCGAACCGCTTCCTGGAGGCGCCGCACGTGCTGCTCTTCCCGGCCGCGGCGCTGAGCGTCACGGTGCTGGCCTTCATCATGGTCGGCGACGCGGTCCGCGACGCCCTCGACCCGAAGCTGCGCTGAGAGAAGGGGTGACGATCGGATGACCACCGCCATCGAGACCAAGAAGACCGACCGGCTCGCCGTGGGCACGCCGCTGCTGGAGGTCCGCGACCTCCACGTGGAGTTCCGCACCCGCGACGGCGTCG
Organism: Kitasatospora sp. NPDC085895; assembly: GCF_040702125.1. NCBI lineage: Bacteria > Bacillati > Actinomycetota > Actinomycetes > Kitasatosporales > Streptomycetaceae > Kitasatospora > Kitasatospora sp. NPDC085895. The sequence goes on from NZ_JBFBJY010000066.1 coordinate 43,199, forward strand.
CCAAGGCCGTCAACGGCGTGAACTACTCCGTCGCCGCCGGCGAGACCCTCGCCGTGCTCGGCGAGTCGGGCTCCGGCAAGTCGGTGACCGCCCAGACGATCATGGGCATCCTCGACATGCCGCCGGGCCGGATCACCCAGGGCCGGATCCTCTACCGCGGCGAGGACATGCTCGCCATGAAGGAGGAGCAGCGCCGGAGGATCCGCGGCCGCAAGATCGCCATGATCTTCCAGGACGCGCTCTCCTCGCTGAACCCGGTGCTCTCCGTCGGCTACCAGCTCGGCGAGATGTTCCGGGTGCACGAGGGCGCCTCCAAGAAGGAGGCCAAGGCCAAGGCCGTCGAGCTGATGGACCGCGTCCGGATCCCGGCCGCCGCCCAGCGGGTCAACGACTACCCGCACCAGTTCTCCGGCGGCATGCGCCAGCGCATCATGATCGCCATGGCGCTGGCCCTGCAGCCCGACCTGATCATCGCGGACGAGCCGACCACGGCGCTGGACGTGACCGTGCAGGCGCAGGTCATGGACCTGCTGGCGGAGCTCCAGGCCGAGTACAACATGGGTCTGATCCTGATCACCCACGACCTCGGCGTGGTCGCCGACGTGGCCGACAAGATCGCCGTGATGTACGCCGGCCGGATCGTCGAGACGGCGCCCGTCCACGAGCTGTACGCGAACCCCGCCCACCCCTACACCAGGGGCCTGCTCCGGTCGATCCCGCGACTGGACCAGAAGGGCGAGGACCTGTACGCCATCAAGGGCCTGCCGCCCAACCTCTTCAAGGTGCCGTCCGGCTGCGCGTTCAACCCGCGCTGCGACGCGGCCACCGACCTGTGCCGCACCGAGATCCCGGTGCTGCACCAGGTGCTCGACAAGGACGGTGCGGAGCTCGCCGGCCGCCGCAGCGCCTGCCACCTCTGGAAGGAGACCCTCCATGGCTGAGCCCATCCTGGAGGTCAAGGACCTGGTCAAGCACTACCCGCTGCACCAGGGCATCCTCTTCAAGAAGCAGGTCGGTGCGGTCAAGGCCGTCGACGGCATCTCCTTCGAGCTGCACAAGGGCGAGACCCTCGGCATCGTCGGCGAGTCCGGCTGCGGCAAGTCGACGCTCGCCAAGGTGCTGATGAACCTGGAGCGGGCCACCTCCGGCCAGGTGCTCTTCAAGGGCGAGGACATCTCCCGGCTGTCCGGCGCGGCCCTCAAGGCCGTCCGCCGCAACATCCAGATGGTGTTCCAGGACCCGTACACCTCGCTGAACCCGCGGATGACGGTCGGCGACATCATCGGCGAGCCCTTCGAGATCCACCCGGAGGTGGCGCCCAAGGGCGACCGCCGCAAGGCGGTGCAGGACCTGCTGGACGTGGTGGGTCTGAACCCGGAGTACATCAACCGGTACCCGCACCAGTTCTCCGGAGGCCAGCGCCAGCGCATCGGCATCGCCCGCGGCCTCGCGCTCAAGCCCGAGGTGATCATCTGCGACGAGCCGGTCTCCGCCCTCGACGTCTCCGTCCAGGCCCAGGTGATCAACCTGCTGGAGCAGCTCCAGAAGGACTTCGAGCTCTCCTACATGTTCATCGCCCACGACCTCTCGATCGTGCGGCACATCTCCGACCGGGTCGGCGTGATGTACCTCGGCACGATGGTCGAGATCGGCTCCGACGAGGAGATCTACGAGCACGCCACCCACCCGTACACCCAGGCACTGCTCTCCGCCGTCCCGGTACCGGACCCGGCCGGCCGCGAGGGCCGCGAGCGGATCATCCTCTCCGGTGACATCCCCTCGCCGGCGAACCCGCCGTCCGGCTGCCGCTTCCGCACCCGCTGCTGGAAGGCCGAGGAGCGCTGCAGCACCGAGCTGCCGCTGCTGGCCGTCCCGGAGATCGGCGAGGGCCCGGCCAAGCACGCCTCGGCCTGCCACTTCGCCGCGGTGCGCGAGAGCGTCGCGGTGGCCTCCTGACCGGCCGGACGACCCCTCCCGGGCCCGTGGTGCGAGCGCGCCACGGGCCCGCGGGGTTTTCGGCACCCATCCGGCCGTATCCAGCTCGCGCCGCCGATGACCCGATCCTTCGATGGGGTGTGATGCGTCATACACCCAGAGGAGGAGCCTCATGCCTGCAGCGACCAGAGTGCGCTGGGCCGTGGTCGTCGCGACGAGCGTGGTCCTGGTGGCCACCGGCTGCGGCAGCAGCGGGGGCGGAGGAGGAGGCAGCGGCGCCAGCGGAGGCACCGGCGGCATCGTGACCGCCTGGTGGGGAGACCCGCAGAACCCGCTCGAGCCGGCGAACACCAACGAGACCAACGGTGGCGCCGTCATCGACATGATCTTCACCGGCCTGGTCCAGTACGACCCGAAGACCAGCGAGCCGAGCAACGCCAACGCCGAGTCGATCACCTCGGACGACCAGCAGAACTGGACGGTCAAGCTCAAGCCGGGCTGGAAGTTCAGCGACGGCACGACCGTCACCGCCAAGTCCTACGTGGACGCCTGGAACTACGGCGCCCTCTCCACCAACAAGCAGCTGAACAGCAGCTTCTTCCAGTACATCCAGGGCTACGACCAGGTCGCGCCGGCCTCCGGCAACCCGACCGCGCAGACCCTGTCCGGCCTGAAGGTCGTCGACGACAACACCTTCACCGTGGCGCTCACCCAGAAGTTCTCCACCTGGCCCGCGACGCTCGGCTACTCGGCCTTCGTCCCGCTCCCGGCGAGCTTCTTCTCCGACCACGCGGCCTACCTCAACAAGCCGATCGGCAACGGCCCGTACGAGATCTCCTCGTGGACCAAGAGCGCGAAGATGGAGCTGCGGCCGTTCTCCGGCTACACCGGTGCGGACAAGCCCAAGAACGGCGGCATCGACCTCAAGGTCTACACCGACACCAACGCCGCCTACGCCGACCTCCAGGCCGGCAACCTCGACGTCGACAACGGCCTGCCGAACAGCGCGCTGAAGACCGTCGAGACCGACCTCAACGGGCGCTTCCTCAACACCCCGGCCGGCATCATCCAGACCATCTCGTTCCCGCTCTACCAGGCGAACTGGAACACCCCCAACGCGCAGAAGGTCCGCCTCGGCCTCGCCATGGCGATCGACCGGAACACCATCACCAAGGTGGTGTTCAACAACACCCGCACCCCCGCCAGCGACTGGACCTCCCCGGTGCTCGGCGCCGCCGGCGGCTTCAAGGAAGGCATCTGCGGCCAGGCCTGCACCTACAACCCGACCATGGCCAAGCAGCTCGTCCAGGAGGGCGGCGGCATCCCCGGCGGCCAGCTCACCATCTCCTACAACGCCGACGGGCCGCACAAGGAGTGGGTCGACGCCGTCTGCAACAGCATCAACAACGCCCTCGGCAACACCAGCGCCTGCGTCGGCAACCCGATCGGCACCTTCGCGGACTTCCGCAACCAGGTCACCACCAAGAAGATGACCGGCCCCTTCCGCACCGGCTGGCAGATGGACTACCCGCTGATCCAGAACTTCCTGCAGCCGCAGTACTTCACCGGTGCCGCGTCGAACGACTCCGGCTACAGCAACCCGCAGTTCGACTCCCTGATCAACCAGGCCAACGCCAACTCGGACAAGTCCGGGGCGATCAGCCAGTTCCAGGACGGCGAGAAGCTGCTCGCCACCGACCTGCCCGCGATCCCGCTCTGGTACCAGAACGGCACCGTCGGCTGGTCCTCCCGCGTCACCAACGTCCTGCTCAACCCGTTCAGCGTCCCGGTCTACGACCAGATCACCGTCAAGTAGTCGGCAGCGGCTGCCGGGGCCGCACGGCCCCGGCGCCGCCCTTCCGGCGGCCCCCTGGAGGTTCGCATGGGACGCTACGTCATCCGACGCCTGCTCCAGATGATCCCGGTGTTCCTCGGGAGCACCTTCCTCATCTTCGTGATGGTCCACGCGCTCGGCGACCCCGTGAACGCCCTCTTCGGCGACCGGGCCCCCGACCCGGTCGTCGCCGAGCAGATCCGCAAGCAGTACAACCTGGACGAGCCGCTGTGGCTCCAGTACCTGATCTACATGGGGAACCTGTTCCGCTGGGACTTCGGCACCACCTTCAACGGGCAGTCGGTCACCTCGCTGCTCGCCACCGCCTATCCCGCGACGATCAAGCTGACCGCGGTGGCCTTCACCATCGAGGTGATCTTCGGCATCGGCTTCGGCCTCATCAGCGGCCTGCGTCGCGGCGGCTGGTCGGACAACACGGTGCTGATCTTCACCCTGGTCGTCATCTCCATCCCCACCTTCGTCACCGGCTACGTGCTCCAGTACCTGGTCGGCGTGCAGTGGGGCATCCTGCCCGCCACCGCCGGCGAGGACCTCACCTTCGAGTCGCTGCTGCTACCGGGCATCGTGCTCGCCTCCGTGTCGCTCGCCTACGTCGCCCGCCTCACCCGCACCACCGTCGCCGAGAACTCCCGGGCGGACTTCGTGCGGACCGCGACGGCCAAGGGCCTGCCGCGCCGCCGGGTGACGATCAACCACCTGCTGCGCAACTCGCTGATCCCGGTCGTCACCTTCCTCGGCGCCGACCTCGGGGCGCTCATGGGCGGCGCGCTGGTCACCGAGCGGATCTTCAACATCCACGGCGTGGGCTTCTACCTCTACCAGGGCATCGTCCGCCAGAACACGGCCACGGTCGTCGGCTTCGTGACCGTCCTGATCATCATCTACCTGGCGGCCAACCTGCTCGTCGACCTGCTCTACGCGGTCCTGGACCCGAGGATCCGTTATGCCTGACCAGGAGAAGTACAACAAGGCGGACCCGCTCGCGGACGCCGGCACCGAGGAAGAAGAGATCCAGAGTGCCGTCGAGAGCAGGACCTTCGACCTCGGCACCATGGAAGCGCAGACTTTAATCAAGAACGAACGCCTCGACGACGAGCCCGAGATCGCCGCTGCCGACGAGCGGGTCAAGCCGCGCAGCCTGTGGCAGGACGCCTGGCGCGACCTGCGCCGCAACCCGATCTTCATCATCTCCGGACTGCTGATCATCTTCCTGGTGGTGATGGCGATCTGGCCCGGACTGTTCACCTCCACCGACCCGCTGAAGTGCGACCTCTCGAAGGCCCAGCAGGGTTCCGAGTCCGGCCACCCCTTCGGCTTCGACGGGCAGGGCTGCGACGTCTACTCCCGCACCGTCCACGGCGCGCGCGCCTCCATCACCGTCGGCGTCTGCGCGACCGTCGGCGCCGCCCTGCTCGGCACCGTGCTCGGCGGGCTGGCCGGTTTCCTCGGCGGCTGGTCCGACTCGGTCATCTCCCGGGTCGCCGACATCTTCTTCGGCATCCCGATCCTGCTCGGCGGCCTGGTCTTCCTCTCGGTCATCCCGAGCCGGTCGATCTGGATCGTGGTCGCCTTCATCGTGGTCCTCGGCTGGCCGCAGATCGCCCGCATCGGCCGAGGCGCCGTGATCACCGCGAAACAGCAGGACTACGTCACCGCGGCCCGGGCCCTCGGCGCGAGCAACTCCAGGCTGATGCTCCGGCACATCCTGCCCAACGCGGT